>NZ_JBNYXM010000022.1:0-91297 GCF_051380665.1 Janthinobacterium lyxosi | reverse complement strand
CTTTAGGCGCTTTGACGCCGTAGGCCCGTGAGGATCCCCCCTATCGTGCTACCCGCTACCAGACCTACTTCGCCCGAATCGCCTGAATCGGGAGGGAGGCGTCCATTTCATTCTCCTTAGATGATTGCGGGATATTACCATTGCCATGACGCAATGTCTCAACCTGTATCAAGACCACGGTGAAAAACGGCGTTGCTGTAAATCTTGCCATTAAGCATGTCATACCGTACATTTGCTTCAGGCTGTAGTCCGCTGACGTATCTGCGCCCGCGCCGCGGGCCGGCGACCGGCCTGGCGCGGGGAGTGTTGATCGATGGTGAGTATCCAAGTCCGGCTGACCTTGCTTTTTGTCGTGATCGTCACCTTGGTGCTGGGCATTTCGGGTACCTACACCCAATATACCCTGAGCCAGGAACTCGAATCGGGCAGTGCGCGCCTGCGCAGCGGCGTGCTCACGCGCTTGCAGACCAGTTTGCCTTCGGCCCTGTGGGACCTCGATAAATCCAAGGTCGACAGCATCGTCGCAGCCGAAATGCTGCCGCCGGAACTGGTCGGCATCCGCGTCTACGACGCCTCGGTCGGCCTGTTTGCGGGCGAAGTGCGCGACGCGTCCGGCACTCTCGCGCCGCTGACTGCCGACGTGGCCATGGGCGGCACGCCCGTCGAGGCGCCGCTGGTATTCCGTGACGCCGTGGCGGCGGCCACGGGGGGCAAGCCGGTGATCGTCGGCAAGGTCATCGTCAATTTCAGCCGCGCGCAGATCGATGCAGCCTTGCGCAGCGAAGTGCGGCGCAAGGTGCTGGAAGTGTTGCTGCTTGACATCATCCTGGTGGGTGCCCTGGCGCTGAGCCTGCGCATCGTCTTCGGGCCCTTGAAACAGTTGCGCGACGGCTTGATCGACCTGGCCACGCGCGGCAGCGATGAGGTCGAGGAGTTGCCGGAAAACCGGCGCGACGAACTGGGCGACGTGATCCGCGGCTTCAATGCCGTGCAGCGCAAGCTCAAGTCCATCATCGAGGGCAGCCGCGAGGCGGAAGACATGGCGCGCCGCTCGCAGCAGGAGACGGCGCAGGCCATGGACGAGTTGCGCCGCGCGCAGGAATCGCTGCTGCAGTCGGAACGCCTGGCCTCGCTGGGCAGCCTGGTGGCGGGCGTGGCGCATGAAATCAATACCCCGGTCGGCATCGCGCTGACCAGCGCCTCGGTGCTGAAGGAAGCCACCGATCACATCAGCGCAGCGGTGGCCGGCGGCGGCGTGAAGAAAACCGATATCGTGCGCTACCTGGAAACGGCCGGCGAAAGCGCGCGGCTGATCATGAACAATGCCTACCGCGCCGCGCATCTGATCCACAGCTTCAAGCAGATCGCCGTCGACCAGGTCAGCGAGGCGCGCCGTTTGTTCGAATTGCGCGACTATATCGGGGAAGTGATATCGAGCCTGCAGCCGACCCTGAAAAAGACGCGCATCAGCATCAATATCGATTGCCCGCCTGACATCATGCTCGACAGCTATCCGGGCGCGCTGGCGCAGGTGCTGACCAACCTGGTCTTGAACTGTGTCGAGCACGCCTTCGATGCGGACACGGCTGGCAACATCCATATCGACGTGCGCCGCGACGGCGAGTGGATCGCCATGCAGGTGCGCGACAACGGCCGCGGCATCGCGCCCGACCTGCTCGACCGCGTGTTTGACCCGTTTGTCACCACGCGGCGCGGACAGGGCGGCACGGGCCTGGGCTTGAATATCGTGTTCAACTTGATTGCCAAGCAGTTTGGCGGCACCATCACGGTCAGCAGCACGCTGGGGCAGGGCGCGACGTTCCTGCTGCGCCTGCCCACGGTGACGCCGTTACCTGAAAGCACCAGCAGCCAGGCATAGGCAAGGAGAAGATACATGGCACAGCTAGAAAACAGTCAGCAAGTGGCGCTTTTGCGCGGAATCAATGTGGGCCGTGCCAAGCGCGTGGCCATGGCCGACCTGCGCAAGCTGTTGGGCGACCTGGGTTTTGCGCAGGTACGCACCGTGCTCAACAGTGGTAACGTCGTATATGACGGGGGCAAGGTGGCACCGGCCGAGGCCGCTGCCCGCATCGAAGAAGCGCTGGTGCTGAAACTGGGCGTGGCGGCCCGGGTGACGGTACTGTCGGCCAGCCAGTTTGCCGAACTGATCGAACAAAACATCTTGGCGCCGACGGCCGATGCGGCCCGTCTGCTGACGCTGGTGCTGAACAATCCGGCTGATGTCCAGCGCCTGGCGCCGTTATTGCAGCGGCCGTGGCAGCCGGAAGCGCTGGCGCTGGGGCGATGGGCCGCGTATGCCTGGTGTCCCAATGGCGTGCTGGCCAGCAAGGTGGTGGCGGAACTCGGCGTACTGCTGGGCGATGGCGTCACCTCGCGCAACTGGGCCACCATGCAAAAATTACATGCGCTGCTGAACGGGCCGGATGCGGCAGCCACATCCTCATTTACCAAGGAGTACTGATGCCTGCCATTACCGGTGCATTCGACGTCAAGATCAGCCCGGAAACCTTGTCGGACACGGCCGCGCAGTCGGGGTTGGGACGCTTGTCGCTAGCCAAGCGCTACCATGGCGCTCTCGACGCCAGCGCACAGGGCGAGATGCTCAGCGTGCGCGCCGCCGTGGCTGGTTCGGCAGGCTATGTGGCGCTGGAACGGGTGGAGGGCATCCTGGACGGGCGCCACGGCAGTTTTTACCTGCAACACAGCGGTAGCATGATGCGTGGCCTGCCCAGCTTGTCCGTCAGCGTGGTGCCCGATACGGGGACGGGCCAGTTGCAAGGGCTGTCGGGCAGCCTGGCCATCCGCATCGAAGACGGCAAGCATTATTATGCTTTCACGTATGAGATTGCTGAGACGCCATGAACTGGGATATCGTCAAGGGCGTGCTGATCCTGCTGGTCGCCGTCAGCGCCCTGGGCATCGCCTTCGTGCTCATGTCCGCTTCAGGGCCGGACAAGGCGGGCTGCATCGCGCGCGCCCTGAAATCGGGCATTCCGGTGGGCAACATTGAACGGGTCTGCCGTTTGCTGGACAAGTGAGACCTTACAAGTAAGGCAGCCAAAAAAAATTCCGCGCAAGGCGGAATTTTTTTGCTGCAGCGGCATCAAGTCGCTTGAATGGACTCAATTATCGAATTTTTCCTGTTTTTCACCATGCACGCTCAAGGCCAGCAAGCCCAGCCCCACCAGTAGCATCGAGACCATGCTCGCTTCCGGCACGGGCGCCGGCATGCTGGTTTGCTGGGCGGGTGCTGCCGTGGCGGGTTTCGGTGGCGCCAAGGCGCCATGGCGCGCGCCGCTGCTCCAGTGTGGCACCGTAATCGCGGTGCTGCTGGCCAGCAGGCGCGCGTACGGCAAGTCCGGCGTTTCCCAGCCGGGATTGTTATTCAAGCTGATGCTTTCATCGATCATCACACGCTCGCTGGCATCTTGCAGCGTGCCCACCGTCGTGTCGCTGACTGCCGCCACGCTCCATGCACTGGACGACAGCGCCAGCATGGCCACGCATAGCGGCTGAAATATCTTCATCTTTGACTCCCTGGTTCACCGCGCGGCGCGGCCGATTCCGGCCTGCGCCTGGACGGACAATGCGCCTGTACAGAGGCGCATCACGATTTTTCTGATGAGGTCTTATTACAGCACAAATCGTGTCAATTTTGCTACGTATATTTGCTTTAAATTGCGAATATTTATCATTTTGATAACGCGAAGGCTATCGCTGCCTCACACTTTGCATGAGCACGCTATCGTTGAAAAACACTGTTGTTTTTTTGTGCGAATCGCCAGCAGGAAAACAGTATATTGATTAGTATATTGTATATCGCATGATGATCAATATGACCGCCTGTGGGAGGGCAAGATGGAGACAGTTGCAATACAACACGCCGAATACAACCTCGATGCCATGCGCGGCTCGGCCTACAAAGCCAGCTCGCTGCTCAAGGCCATGGGCAATGCCGACCGCCTGATGCTGCTGTGCCAGCTTTCGCAGGGCGAGCATTGTGTCAGCGACCTCGAGCAAAAGTTGGGCATCGGCCAGCCGACCCTGTCGCAGCAGCTGGGCGTGCTGCGCGAAGAGATGCTGGTGGCCACGCGGCGCGACGGCAAGCAGATTTATTACCGCGTCGCCAGCGCACCCGTGCTGGCCGTGCTGCAAGTGCTGTACGCGCAATTTTGCGCGCCGCGCCCCCTGTTCAACGACGAAGCGGACTGAGCCCTGCCATGAGCATAGACTGGCAGCACTTCACGCCGTGGGCCTCGCTGGCCGGCGGCATGCTGATCGGCCTGGCGGCAGCCCTGCTGATCTTGTTCAATGGGCGCATCGCCGGCATCAGCGGCATCCTCGGCGGCCTGCTGCGTCCGCGCAGTGGCGACCTGGGCTGGCGCATCGCTTTTCTTGCGGGCCTGATCGGCACGCCCCTGTTGTATTCGCTGTGGCAAGCCTTGCCGCCCGTACAGATCGACGCGGCCACGCCGGCCCTGATCGTGGCGGGCTTGCTGGTGGGCGTGGGCGTGCGCTATGGCGCCGGCTGCACCAGCGGACACGGCGTGTGCGGCCTGTCACGCCTGTCACCGCGTTCGCTGGCGGCCACCATGGCCTTCATGGCGGCCGGTTTCCTCACCGTGTATCTGTTGCGCCACCTATGAACAAGCTACTCCTTTCCCTGTTGAGTGGCCTCGTCTTTGGCCTGGGCCTGATCGTCTCCGGCATGGGCAACCCGGCCAAGGTGCTCGGTTTCCTCGACCTGGCCGGCGCCTGGGACCCGTCGCTGGCGCTGGTGATGGGCGGCGCCATCGCCGTGGCCCTGCCTGCCTTCTGGCTGGCAGGACGGCGTAGCACAGCGCTGCTGGGCGAGCCCATGCAATTACCGGCGGCGCGGCGCATCGACCGGCGCTTGCTGCTGGGCAGCCTGGCCTTTGGCGCAGGCTGGGGCATCGCCGGTTTCTGTCCCGGTCCCGCCCTCGTGTCCCTGCTGGCGGGCCAGCCGAAGGCGTGGATATTTGTCGGCGCCATGCTGGCCGGCATGGCCCTGTTTGAAGTGCTGGAGCGCCGCAAGCTACCCGCGCCCGCCTGAGACGGTACAATCTGGCGCATCGTCACTCTGGATACCCGCATACATGAAGACCGTGATTTCCCGCGCCAGCGCGCACGCCGCCCTGCTGTGCAGCGTGCTGGCGCTGGCCGCCTGCGGCAGCTTGCTGAAGAAGACAGCGCCGCCCGCTCCCGCGCCCGTGGCCGACACCTTGCCCAATCCGCAAGTGTTGCTGCTGGGTGAAGTGCATGACAATGCGCAAGGCCACCGCCTGCGCGTCGAGGAGTTGCAGCGCCGCCTGGCGGCCGGCTGGCGTCCCGTCATTGTCATGCAGCAGTTCGACCGCGAAAACCAGGCCTTGCTGACGCGCGCCGCGCGCGATTGCGCCGACCCCGACTGCATCATCCGCGTGATGGAACAGCCGCGCTGGGACTGGAGTTTGTACCGGCCCGTGCTGGACCTGGTCATCAGCTATCAGCTGACCCTGGTCGCCGGCAATTTGTCGCCAGCCGATGCCTCGCGCATCGTGCGCGACGGCATCCAATCGGCGATGCCGCCCGCCATGGTGGCCACTTATCTGGCCGCGCCCGTGCCGGCCGACATCCTGGAAGGGCAACAGAAGGAAGTCCAGGCGGCCCGCTGCAATATGCTGCCCGACATGATGATCAAAGGTGTCGTCAACGCCCAGGTGGCGCGCGATATCTGGATGGCCAAGCTGATCCGCGACCAGGCGCCGCGCGATGTGGTGCTGATCGCCGGCAATGCGCATGTGCGCAAGGATATCGGCGTGCCCCGCTGGCTGAAATTGGCCGACCCGCAACTGAACGTGCGCAGCATCGGCTATCTGGAGCAGGACGGCAGCGGCTACAAGGGCACGTTCGACCTGACGCAAACGATGCCGGCGCAGCCGCGCCCGGACCCGTGCGCGAAGTTTAAACAGTAAGGTTCAAGAAATGAGGTTCAAGCAGTAATACTTACTGCTGCACCCGCACCAGGGCGCTGACCCGGCTTGCCGTATCGAGCAGTTTCGGCAAGCTGTGTTCCAGCAATTGCGCCACGGACGGCCCCGCCGTCTGGCCGCTGACATTGATCGCCGCCACCACCTTGCCGCCCCGGTCGAACACGGGCGCAGCCAGGGCGATCAAGCCCTGTTCCAGCTCTTCCTGCACCAGGCACCAGCCCTGGCGCCGCACTTGCGCAATCTCTTCCATCAAGACTTCGATATCGACCTTGGTCGCCGGCGTGATTTTCAGCAGCGCCATCTTCGACAGCCGTTCGCGCAGCGCCTCGGGCGCCAGGCCCGACAGCAATACCCTGCCCATCGAAGTGCAGTAGGCCGGCAGGCGGCTGCCGATGCCCAGGTTGATCGACATGGTGCGGTGCGCGGACAGGCGCACCACATACACGATGTCGTCACCGTCGAGCACGGTGGCCGAGCACGACTGGCGCAAGGTGTGCATCAATTCTTCCAGCAGCGGCTGCGCCTGCGTCCACACGGGCAAGGATGACAGGTAGGCGTAACCGAGGTCGAGCACCTTGGGCGTCAGGCGGAACAGGCGCCCGTCCGCTTCCACATAACCGAGATGCAGCAAGGTGAGCAGGATGCGCCGCGCGCCCGCGCGCGTCAGCTGCGCCCGCTCCGCCACTTCGCTCAAGGTCTGCTGCGGCGCCTCCGCGCCAAAGCTGCGCAAGACGGCCAAGCCCCGCGCAAACGATTGCACATAGCTGTCGCCGGGACGGGGCGCGCCGTCGGCGTCAAGGCTTGCTTCGGCGGAAAGGGGTGTGCTGCTGCGGTCGGTCATGGCGATTCCAATGGGGCAAGGTGGCAATTATAGCCATGGCGCTGGCGAAAACGGCAAATTGACAAGCGCGCCGATCAGGCATATTCTCACGAACAAGTTCTAAATGCGAATATTTGTTCGTTTTAAGAACAAATGGTTGATGGGTTTATTTGGAGGAGACAGGCAATGATCGACAAACTGCGTTCCAGCGTTATTGATGCGCTGGCCGATATCCACGATGGCGCCACCGTCATGATTGGCGGCTTCGGCGGCGCGGGCCAGCCGGCCGAGCTGATCGACGGCTTGATCGCCCAAGGTGCGCGCGACCTCGTCATCGTCAACAACAATGCGGGCAATGGCGACACGGGCCTGGCCGCCCTGTTGAAAAACGGGCAAGTGCGCAAGATCATTTGCTCCTTCCCCCGCCAGGCCGATTCCCACGTCTTCGACGCGCTGTACCGCGCGGGCAAGCTGGAACTGGAACTGGTGCCGCAGGGGAATCTGGCCGAGCGCATCCGCGCCGCCGGCGCTGGCATCGGCGGCTTTTTCACGCCCACGGGCTATGGCACGGATTTGGCCAAGGGCAAGGAAACGCGCGAGATCGATGGCCGCATGTATGTGTTCGAGTCGCCCATCCACGCCGATTTTGCCCTGATCAAGGCGGAGCAGGGCGACCGCTGGGGTAACCTGACCTACCGCGAGACGGCGCGCAACTTCGGTCCCATCATGGCCATGGCCGCGACAGTCAGCATTGCTTCCGTGCACGAGGTGCTTGAGCTGGGCAGCATCGATCCCGAACACGTCATCACGCCGGGCCTGTTCGTGCAGCGCATCGTGCAAGTGCCGCGCACGGCCACCGGCCCCGCCGGCTTCAAAGCAGCCTGAGGAGTATCAATTGCAAAAATGGAATCGAGACCAAATGGCGGCCCGCGTGGCGGCCGACATCCATGAAGGTGCCGTGGTCAACCTGGGCATCGGCTTGCCGACCCTGGTGGCGAATCATTTGCCGGCTGGCGCCGACATCATCCTGCACAGCGAAAATGGCGTGATCGGCATGGGCCCGGCACCGGCGCCGGGCGAGGAAGATTACGACCTGATCAACGCTGGCAAGCAACCCGTCACCCTGCTGGCGGGCGGCAGCTATTTCCACCATGCGGACAGCTTCGCCATGATGCGCGGCGGCCACCTGGACATCTGCGTGCTGGGTGCTTTTCAAGTGTCCGCCACGGGCGACCTGGCGAACTGGCACACGGGCGCGCCCGACGCCATTCCCGCCGTGGGCGGGGCCATGGACCTGGCCATCGGCGCGAAAAAAACCTGGGTCATGATGGAATTGCGGACCAAGACCGGTGAAAGCAAGCTGGTGCAGGCCTGCAGCTATCCGCTCACGGGCATAGGCTGCGTCAGCCGCATCTACAGCGACCTGGCCGTGCTCGATCTGGGGCCAAACGGCGCCACCGTCGTCGAACTGGCCGATGGCTTGAGTTTCGAGCAGCTGCAAGCCTTGACGGCCGTGCCGCTGATGGACGGACGTTAATTCACCATCAATACGCAAACCACTTTCTTGGAGGAAAAAACATGCACCACGCTTATATCTGCGACGCTCAGCGTACGCCATTCGGCCGCTATGGCGGCGGCCTGTCCGGGGTGCGCGCCGACGACCTGGGCGCCGTGCCCATCCGTGCCTTGATGGCGCGCAATCCGAACGTGGACTGGAGCTTTGTTACCGACGTGCTGTACGGCTGCGCCAACCAGGCGGGCGAAGACAACCGCAACGTGGCGCGCATGGCGGCCTTGCTGGCCGGCTTGCCCGACAGCGTGCCGGGCGCCACCCTGAACCGTTTGTGCGGCTCGGGCCTGGACGCCATCGGCAGCGCCGCACGCTTCATCAAGAGCGGCGAAGCGGGCTTGCTGATCGCTGGCGGCGTGGAAAGCATGAGTCGCGCACCGTTTGTCATGGGCAAGGCCGGCAGCGCCTTTGCGCGCGGCATGAAAATGGAAGACACGACCATCGGCTGGCGCTTCATCAATCCCCTGATGAAGGCCCAATATGGCGTCGACTCGATGCCGGAAACGGCGGAAAACGTGGCTGTCGAGTTCGGCATCAGCCGAGCTGACCAGGATGCGTTCGCCCTGGCCAGCCAGGTGAAAGCGCTGGCGGCGCAGCAGGCGGGCGTGTTCGATAGCGAAATCTGTCCCGTCAGCATCGCCCAAAAGAAGGGCGATCCCATCGTCGTTGCCCGCGACGAGCATCCGCGCGCCACCACGCTGGACACCCTGGCCAAATTGCAGCCCGTCGTGCGCGCGGATGGCACGATTACTGCCGGTAACGCGTCCGGCGTCAACGATGGCGCGGCAGCGCTGCTGCTGGCCGACGAAGCCAACGCGGCCCGTTTTGGCCTGACGCCGCGCGCCCGCGTCGTGGCCATGGCGACGGCTGGCGTGGCACCGCGCATCATGGGCATCGGCCCCGCGCCCGCCACCCTGAAAGTGCTGGCCATGACGGGTTTGAGCCTGGCCGACTTCGACGTCATCGAACTCAACGAAGCGTTTGCCGCGCAAGGCCTGGCCGTGCTGCGCCAGCTGGGCTTGTCCGACGACGACCCGCGCGTCAACCCGAATGGTGGCGCGATTGCCCTGGGCCATCCGCTGGGCGCCTCGGGTGCACGCCTGGCCATGACGGCCGTCAACCAGCTGCATCGCACGGGTGGACGCTATGCGCTTTGTACCATGTGCATCGGCGTGGGGCAGGGCATCGCGCTGGTGCTGGAACGGGTCTGATTCCACGCGCCCGCAGGCAGGAAAAAGTTGCCGACGCTACGTATTAACCCGTATGCCGGGCGGCTTTTTGACCCCGATCCAGCGCGTATGATGCAAAACCAGTCCGGGCAACCCGGCTGGCGTTGGCTTTTTTACACGAACAAGAAGATTGATATGACATCCCACGATACTCCGCATGACGTTGCGCAGCTGACTTCCCAGCAGCGCATCAAGGCCATCATTGGCGCTTCCTCCGGTAACCTGGTCGAATGGTTCGACTTCTACATTTACTCGTTCTGCGCGCTGTACTTTTCGCACGCCTTCTTCCCTTCCGGTAACCCGACCACCCAGCTGCTGCAGACGGCCGGCATCTTTGCCGCCGGCTTCCTCATGCGCCCGGTGGGCGGCTGGTTGTTCGGCCGCATCGCCGACAAATACGGCCGTCGCCAGTCGATGATGATTTCCGTACTGATGATGTGCGGCGGTTCCTTGATGATCGCCGTGCTGCCCACGTATGAAACCATCGGCGCCTTCGCCCCGTTCCTGCTGCTGGTGGCGCGTTTGTTCCAGGGCCTGTCCGTGGGCGGTGAATACGGCACCAGCGCCACCTACATGAGCGAAGTGTCGGAATCGGGCAGGCGCGGCTTCTTTGCCTCGTTCCAGTACGTGACCCTGATCGGCGGCCAATTGCTGGCATTGCTGGTGCTGGTGGTCTTGCAACAATTGCTGACTCTGGAAGAATTGCGTGCCTGGGGCTGGCGCATCCCGTTTGTGTTCGGCGCCCTGGCGGCCCTGGTGTCGCTGAATCTGCGTAAATCCCTGACGGAAACGACTACCGCCAGCGAGCGCAAGGACAAGGACGCGGGCAGCCTGCGCGGCTTGCTCAAGCACAAGCGCGCCTTCATCACCGTGCTGGGCTTTACGGCTGGCGGCTCGCTGGTGTTCTACACCTTCACCACCTACATGCAGAAATACCTGGTCAACACGGCCGGCATGGACACCAAGACGGCCAGCGCCGTCATGACCTGCGCGCTGCTCGTCTACATGATTCTGCAACCCGTGTTCGGCGCCCTGTCCGACCGCATCGGCCGCCGTACCTCGATGCTGTTCTTCGGCGGCCTGGCCACCCTGTGCGTGCTGCCGATCATGCATGCCCTGAAAGACATCACCAGCCCATACGCGGCGTTTGGCCTGATCATCATCGCGCTGGCCATCATCAGTTTCTATACCTCGATCAGCGGCTTGATCAAGGCGGAAATGTTCCCCGTCGAAGTGCGCGCGCTGGGCGTGGGCTTGTCGTATGCGGTCGCCAACGCCATGTTCGGCGGTTCGGCCGAATACGTGGCGCTGCAGTTCAAGGCCTGGCACGTGGAAGAGTATTTCTATTGGTACGTGACCGTCATGTGCCTGATTTCCTTCATCGTCGCCATCCGCATGCCGGACCCGAGCCGCTCGGGCCTGCTGAAGTAATGTTGCCGTAAAATGGGGGACACTGCGGTGTCCCTCTTTCATCACCGCCTTTTTATCGTGCCGATCAGGAGTCTTCATGCCGTATGTTATTCCCGCACCGATCCAGCCCAGCGTTCCCGTTACCGGCAGCGTTGATACTTTTCCTGTCCACCGCATCTATTGCGTGGGCCGCAACTATGTCGACCACGCCAAGGAAATGGGCCACACGGGCCGCGAGGCGCCGTTTTTCTTCATGAAGCCGGCCGATGCCGTGCTGCCCGTGCCTGCCGGCACGACGGGCGAGTTGCCGTACCCCGCGCAAACGCAGGATTGCCAGCACGAGATGGAACTGGTGGTGGCCATCGGCAAGGGCGGCAGCGATATCGGCGTGGCCGATGCGCTGAGCCACGTCTGGGGTTATGCGATAGGCCTGGACATGACGCGCCGCGACGTGCAGGGCGCAGCGAAAAAGCAGGGCCGTCCGTGGGAGACGGGCAAGGCCTTCGAGCACTCGGCGCCCATCGGCCCCATCACCCCGGCCGCGCAGGCGGGCAACATCAGCCATGCCGCCATCACCCTGCACGTGAATGGTGAGCTGCGTCAAGGCAGCAGCATCGACATGCTGATCTGGAACGTGGCCGAAACCATCTCTGACCTGTCGAGCTACTTTAGCTTGCAGCCGGGCGACCTGATCTACACGGGCACGCCGGCCGGCGTGGCGGCCGTGCAGCGCGGCGACGCGCTGGTGGGGGCCATCGATGGCCTGGGCACCTTGCGCATGAAAGTGGTCTAAGCTGTCAAGGAGACTGGCATGATGAACGACACTTATTCCGTAGCGCAACCCACGCGCGCCGAGATCGACGCCTTGACGGGGCCGGCCCTGCTGGAATTTGGCACGGGCTGGTGCGGCCACTGCCGCGCCACCCAGGCGCCGTTGTCCGCCGCGTTTGCACAGCATCCCGGTGTGCCGCACCTGCGCGTGGAAGACGGCCCCGGCCGCGCGCTGGGGCGTTCATTGCGGGTGAAACTGTGGCCGACCCTGATTTTTTTGAAAGATGGCCAGGAAGTGGCGCGCCTCGTGCGCCCGCTCGACAGCGCGGAGATCGCCAGGGCGTTTGCCCTGATTGAGGCGTAACTGGCTTGCATTATCTTGCCGCAGTGCACCACTGCGCGTATGATAAGCCGCTTACAGCAAGATCAACCGCATCCTTCGGGATGTAGGCGCGATCATCGCCGGCCCGCTCCACCCGGAGGGGCCGCAGGCAAGGATTCACCACAAATGACCGATGCCGCGATGCCGACGCGCGGGTCTGGTACGGAATGCCTGGCGATACGCCGGGCCTGATACACGTCGCCCATCCCCTGACGCCTTTCCTGCCGTGCCCCGGATAACCGGATGGCGCACGACCGTTGTTTCTCTAAATCAGCACTGATCACGGCGCGATGACGCGCGTTGGTATACCGTTGTCTGCCGTTAACAACGGCGTGTTGCGGCGTGGAATTTGTTTGCGAATTTAATAGCAAATTCGCAGCAAATACGCCCGCGCACAGCTATGATAGGTGAACCGCGCGCCTAGACAACGTGCTGTGCTGCTGCCTGAAAAAACATCCAGAGAATGGCCTTTAGACACCCTCCCCAAGGAGCGCAGTAAATGAGTAAGCCCCGGAGCACCCCCCCCAAGAAAAATTCCCCCGGCACGGTGCTGTTCGCCAGCCTGATCGGCACCACCATCGAGTTCTTCGATTTTTATATCTACGCCACTGCCGCCGTGCTGGTGTTCCCGAAACTGTTTTTCCCTGCCGGCGATCCGTCGGCCGCCGTGCTGCAGTCGCTGGCCACGTTCGCCATCGCCTTCTTTGCCCGCCCCATCGGCTCGGCCGTGTTCGGCCACTTCGGCGACCGCATCGGCCGCAAGGCCACCCTCGTGGCAGCCTTGCTGACCATGGGTATCTCGACTGTCATCATCGGCTTGTTGCCCACGTATGCCGCCATCGGCACCCTGGCACCATTGCTGCTGGCACTGTGCCGTTTCGGCCAGGGCCTGGGCCTGGGCGGCGAGTGGGGCGGCGCGGTGCTGCTGGCCACGGAAAACGCGCCACCTGGCAAGCGCGCCTGGTACGGCATGTTCCCGCAGCTGGGCGCGCCCATCGGCTTCTTCCTGTCGGGCGGCATTTTCCTGCTGCTGAGCGAAACCATGACCGATGAGCAGTTCTTCAGCTATGGCTGGCGCATCCCCTTCCTGGCCAGCGCGCTGCTGGTCATCGTCGGCCTGTACGTGCGTCTGAAGATCACGGAAACGCCGGACTTCCAGAAAGTCATCGACAAGAACGAGGTCGTCAAACTGCCCGTCGCCACCGTGTTCCGCCAGCATGGGCGCATGCTGTTCCTGGGTACCATCATCGCCCTGGCCACCTTCGTGCTGTTCTACCTGATGACGGTGTTCGCCTTGAGCTGGGGCACGACCAAGCTGGGCTTCACGCGCAAGGAATTCCTCGTCGTGCAGTTGTTCGCTGTGCTGTTCTTTGCCCTGACGATTCCGTTTTCGGCCGTGCTGGCCGACCGCCGCGGCCGCCGCGCCACCATGATCTGGGTCTCCGTCGCCATCGCCATCTTCGGCCTGGTGCTGGCCCCGATGTTCGGCTCGGGCGTGACCTGGGAAGTGACGCTCTTCATGGCTGTCGGCCTGGGCCTGATGGGCATGACTTACGGACCGCTGGGCACCATGCTGTCCGAGCTGTTCCCGCCCGAAGTGCGCTACACGGGCGCGTCGCTGACCTTCAACCTGGCGGGCATTCTGGGCGCCTCGCTGGCGCCGTACATCGCCACCTGGCTGGCCACCAACTACGGCTTGCAATACGTGGGCTACTACCTGTCACTGGCAGCCGTGCTGACCCTGGGCGCGCTGTTGATGGTGGGAAAGCCGAGGGCAGGCAAGGAAGCGTGGGAATAAATGCCCGCGCTAGCTGAATCCCTCGAAAGCCGTCAGCTGCCCAGCTGGCGGCTTTTTTATTGCGCCGCCGCGTGGCCGTAGCAGGCTTTCAGTCCCGCGTAGTCGTAGAATACGCTGCCAGGGGCGATGCGGGCGCCGTCGCAGGCTGGTTTGAATGGCGTTTCCTTTTCGTTATACAGCAGGCGCACGATGAGCTGTCCTTCGCCGTTGCGGTACACGTCCCACTGCATGTTGGCCGCCATCGGCGAGACGCTCTGGCCGCGCCACGGACTGTCTGCATGGCTGTAGCTGGTCTCTGGCGACAGCGCCTGCTGCAAGCCCATGGCCGAGGCGAGCGGAATGATCATCTCGGCATGCGTGAAGCGCAGCTTGGCCGCATGGCGCAGGTCGCCCTTGGCCAGCGCATCGACCTCTCGGAAAAAATCCTCGCGCAGCGCCACGGCGAAGCGCCAGGTCACGCCGGCACTGTCCGTGGTGGACGGCCCCTTCTTGTAAAAATCCTCGTGGTCGGCCACCGAGGCGTAATAGCGCGCATCGTCGGCCGGCATGTAGCGGCTGAAATCGGCCTTCACCTCGTGGCGCATGCCGGCGGCGATGGCGTACAGCTGATACAGCGTCGTGGCGGCCGCATTCATGCTGCGGATGGCCGTCTTGCCGCTGCCCTTCAGGGTGCGCGTGAGTTTGCCGTCCGCGCTGGTGAACGTGTAGCTGCCCGTATCCGCATAGCTGGTGGCGCCGCCGTTAAACTGCGCCAGGAAGGCGGGCGTGAACAAGCGCTCCAGCACCTGGCGCGCATGCTTGGTTGCTGCCGGCTGCCTGGCGGGGGTAGCCATCAGGGTGTCCAGCCGCTTGGTCCTGATGTAGTGCTGGTAAGCCTGGCTGGCGGCATAGGTGGTGGCATACGGGTTGGCGCGATCGGCCACAAAATCCGTATGTGGCGCCAGCTTGTGCGCATACAGCAGGAAGCGGTTGACGCCATCCGGTTGTGGCACCGGTGTGCGTCCCTGCGGGTACGGCGCCGGCGCGGGCGGCAGGTACAGCAGCGGCGCCAGCGCCGGGGCGTGTTCCAGCAGCGACTGCGTGAAAAAGCGCGCACTGTCGCGCGCACGGTCCACGCCGGAATGGATGGTGACGAGCTGACGCGGCGCCGTGGCAGCGTCCTGTCCCACTTGTGCAAACAGCGTGGGCAAACGTGCGAGCAGGCGCGCGGCCAGCTGCCGGTGTTCCTCGATGCCCGTCTGCGACAGATTGCCATAGCCGGGCTGCTCGATGCCGGCCACGCCATGGCCGAGCAGGGCGTTGGCCTGCATCAGGGCCAGGATGTCGGGCCCCAGTTCGCGTCCCAGCGGCGTCAGGGCATCCTGCGCGGCGGCCTGCTTCCACATCGCATACAGGGCCGCGTCGCCCTTCATGCCGGTCAGCCCGCGCGAACCGTGGCGCGCCACCAGCTGCGTGAAGATGGGCTGGAAGCCGGCCGGTGGCGCGGCATACGTGGCCGGGTCCTGTTGCGGCGCGTAGGGCGTCTTGGTTTGATAGTAGCCGTCGAAGGCCAGGGCGGGACTGGCGCAGCAGGCCAGGGCCAGCAGCATGCTGGACAGGGGAAGCGGTGGGGACATGGTTTTTTTGGCGGATG
Source organism: Janthinobacterium lyxosi (assembly GCF_051380665.1). Classification (NCBI taxonomy): domain Bacteria; kingdom Pseudomonadati; phylum Pseudomonadota; class Betaproteobacteria; order Burkholderiales; family Oxalobacteraceae; genus Janthinobacterium; species Janthinobacterium lyxosi. Next base: position 75,670 of record NZ_JBNYXM010000022.1, on the reverse strand, counting down.
GTTTCTTGAATACAAGCCTAGCACTGAACGAAAAAAAACGGAATCCGTCACCGCAGCGTGTCAGCCTACCACTTCGGCGTGTACTTCAGGGTGAGCTGCAGGTTGCGCGGGTCGCCATAGTAGTTGTTCGAACCGGTGTTGTTGTAGGCCGGGATGATATAGCGCTTGTCGAGAACATTGTTGACGTTGACTGACAGGGCCATTTGCGGCGTGGCTTGCCAGGCCAGGCGCGCGTTCCAGATCGAGAAGCCGGCAACCTTGAACTTGTACGCGGTATCGAGCGTATGGCTTTGCGTGTTGACGCCGGCGCCCACGCTGAACTTGTCCCAGGCGCCGGGCAGGGTATAGCTCGACCAGACACGCAGCATGTGCTTCGGCGTCCAGGTGGAAAAGACCTTGCCTTGCTCGTCCGGATCGTCCAGGTAGGTCGTCGTCGTATAGGCGTAACCGGCCGACAGTTGCAAGCCGCGCGCCACTTCGCCGGAAACTTCCGCTTCCAGGCCCTGGCTGCGCACCTTGCCCGAAGCGCGCGAGCAGTACTGCCCGTCGCACGCGAGATCGGCGGCATAGTCGGTGACGGCGCGGTTCTTTTGGTCGTAGCGGAACACGGCCAGCGAGGTGTTCACCTTGCCATCCATCAGTTCCCCCTTGATGCCCGCCTCGTAGTTGCTGCCCGTGATGGGCTTGAGGACCTCTCCTTGCACGTCGCGGTTGCTTTGCGGCGTGAAGATGTCGGCATAGCTGGCGTAGGCCGACCATTGCGGATCGAGCGCGTAGATCAGTCCTGCCGAGGGCGTGAATTTGGCGCTGGCGTTGAGTTGTTCACCAGGACCTGCGGGCGTCGCATACAGGAAGTCATACCAGCTGAAGCGTCCGCCCAGCACGGCTTTCAGCTTGCCGCTCAACTGGCCGTTCCAGCTGCCATACAGGCCTTTCTGGCGTATTTCGTAGGTACTGTCGCTGGTCACGCCCATTGGGCGCACGGCGATAGTGTCGAGATCTTGCCATGGACGGTGGTGGTTGATGTTGAAGACGTTTGCCCCTCCTTCCCAGGCGCGCGCGAAGCGGTCGTCCGACGCCAGCGTGACATAGCTGGCGCCCACGAGGACTTCCTGCGCCATGCCCAGGCCGTCGAATTTGCCGCGTACGTAGGCGTCGATACCGCGCTTGCGGTTGTCGAAATCCATGGCAAAGTCGCCATAGCTCGCGCCGCTGCCGTCTGGACGGATGGGCATGGCCAGGCGCTGGTGCGCGGAACTGGTGTTTTCCCGCATGTTCACGGCCGATGCCTTCAGGCTCCACTGGCTATTGAAATGGTGTTCCAGGTCGAGGTAAACGTTGGTTTGCCTGGCCTCGCTGCGGTTCCAGTCGGCGCCCGTGAAGGTGGAGCGGGGCAGGTTCAGCGCGCTGCCGTCCACATAGCGGGGCAGGCCGATGAAGGTGGGGCGGCCGTGGTCGTTGACGTTGCTGATGGCCAGGCCCAGGGTGGTGGCCGGTCCCAGGTCATAGTCGAGCGCCGCATACAGGGTGCGGTTCTTGCTCCACACCTGGTCGACGAAGGAGTGGCTGTCGTCTTCATCGACAATAACGCGTCCGCGCAGGCTGGCGTCCGCATTCAAGGGGCTGCTGACGTCGAGCTGGGCGCCATAATGGTCCCACGAACCGGCGCGCGCCGTCATGCTGACGCTGCGCGCGGTGGTCGGGCGCTTGCGCACCAGGCTGACGGAACCACCGGGGCTGCCCGTGCCAACGAGCATGCCGGAGGCGCCGCGCAGCACTTCCAGGCGGTCGTAGATGACCATGTTTTCCTGGCCCCAGTTACCCAGTGCATAGGTATTGCGGTCGATCGGCACGCCATCGTATTGCCATTGGTCGATCTGGAAACCGCGCGCCGTGATCACCACGCCCGGCCCCACGCCATGCACGCCGACCACGCCGGTGACGTTGTTGACCGCCTCGCGCAAGTCCTTGATGCCCTGGTCGTCCAGGCGCTGGCGCGTCAGCACGCTGACCGATTGCGGGATGTCCTTCATCGCTTGCTCGCCCTTGCCGATGCTGATCTTGCGCGCCGTGTAGGAGCCGCTGCCTTCCGTGGTGGCGCCTTGCTCGGCCTGGCCGACGATGGTAATCGAGGGCATGGTGCGCTCGGCCGCCGAAGCGGCACTGGCCGCCGCCGTGGGCGTGGACGCCGGCGCGGCCACCAGCACATAGCCGGTGGACGTCTTGCCGATGGCGTAGCCGCTGCCGCGCAGCAGCGCGGCGAAACCGTCATCAATGGCGTAGCTGCCCTGCAGGCCGGCACTGCTCAAGCCCTGGACCTTGGAGGCATCGATGACGATGGAGACGTTTGCCTGCTGGGCATAGCGGTTCAGGGCACCGGCCAGCGGACCGGCAGGGATGGCGTAGCTGGCGACAGCCGGCACAGCCTGGGCGACTGCCTGGGCATGCAGGCCGGCGCCGGCCAGCAGCATGGCCGCCACGGCCAGCGGGCGTAGCCGCGTGCGCAGGGTGTTCGGGGATGAAACGGCAAGGACTTGAACGGACATGGTGACAGCCTTTTTTGATTGATCTCAGCTGCCTTGACGCACGAGATGCGCAAAGTGGAACCGCGAACGCAAGAATATATATTTATTTTTTTGCGAGGCCGCGGGCGGGAGCGTCGACCATCACCAGGTAGCGCGTCAGCATGCGGATGCGCAGCTGCGGGAAATTGTCGATCAACAGTTGCAGCGCCTTGTCCGTGTCGTCCAACGGCAGCACGGCGGCCACGCGGATGCCGGCGATCTGCGCCCGGTCGTAATGCAGCTGGCCGGGGCGGTGACGGGCCAGCTCGTCGAGCACCTCGGCCAGCGGCAAGTCGTCGACCACCAACTGGCGTGCGCGCCACGCGTCCTGCACGCTGGCCGCATCGATGGCCGTCAACGGCCCCACGCCATTGTCCGTGATGCGCGCGCGCTGGCCCGCCTGCACCACGACAGCCGGATGTTGCGGCACCTGCGCCAGCACTTTGGATTCAAGCATGCTCAAGATGGTGGCGCCGTCTTCCCTGCGCACGCTAAAACGCGTGCCCAGGGCGCGGATCGCCGCCTGCTTGCTGTCGACGATGAAGGGGCGCTGCGCATCCTTGGCCACGTCGACGAGGATGTCGCCACGCACCAGCTCCACATGCCGCTCGCCTGCAATGAAACGCACGTTGACGGCGCTGTCGCTGCCCAGGGTGAGGCGGCTGCCATCGTCCAGCGTGTGCGTGCGCCATTGTCCTGTGGGGCTACGCAGGTCGGCCAGCAGGTAGGCGGGGCGCTCGCTGATGACCAGAGTACCGGTCAGCACCAGCATGGTCACGGCGCTGGCCGCAGCCAGCTGGCGCAGATGCTGGCGGGGACGCTTTTGGGCGATGGCGGCCAGGGCGGCGCGCGCGGGCCTATGGTCGCCGCCGGCCGGTTCGCGCACGGCGTTCAATTGACGCAGCAGGTTTTCCATGCCGGCGGCCGCTGTCGCGTGCAGCGGGTCGGCCGCCTTCCACGCAGCGAAGCCGGCCTGCGCGGTGTTGCGCTCGGCCGGATCGTCGGCGCTGAGCTGCACGATCCAGTGCGCGGCCTGCTCGGCTGCCACATCGGTGCGGGGGCGATTCATGCCGCCATGGCCGGACAGGCGTGGCGGCAGGCCAGCAAGGCTTGCACCAGGTATTTTTGCACCATGCGCGTGGATACCTTCAATTGCGCCGCCACCGCAGCCTGCGGCTGTTCTTCCAGGTAGTGCAGCAAGAAGGCGTCGCGCGCCCTGGCCGATAAGCCGGCCAGCGCCATGGCGATCTGCTCGAGCGCCTGCACGGCCATCAGGATCTCGTCGGGCGAGGGCGCGCCGGGCAGGCTGTCGGCCAGCAGGGCCAGTTCCGCCAGGTAGCTGCGTTCGAGCATTTGCCGGCGCGCGCGGTCGAGCAGCAAGCGCTTCGCCGTCGTGGACAGATAGGCGCGCGGTTCGCGCATGCCGAACAGCGCGTCGCGCGAGGCGATGATGCGCACGAACGTGTCCTGCGCCACATCGGCCGCGCCATGCGGGCAGCTGAGTTTTTTGCGCAGCCAGCCGAGCAGCCAGCCGTGATGCTCGCTGTAGAGCGATTGCACTTGCTGTTGCAGGCTGGGCTGGATGGCGGACATGAGTGATGAATAATATAAATGAGAATTGTTCTCATTGTAAGCGCCAGTGGCGGCTTGCCACAATCCCCAATGCTGGCGGATGGGGCAGGTGTTGCTTACAGGCCGCACGCGAGGCAGCCCATAAATGAAAAAACCCGCCGCTGCGCGAGGCAGGGGCGGGTTCATCAATGCTGCACATTCTTGGTGGTGATAGGTGGACTTGAACCACCGACCCCAGCATTATGAATGCTGTGCTCTAACCAACTGAGCTATATCACCAAACAGACCGGTCAGACCGGATGCTCGTTGCGACCATGGCAACACCATGATCCTTGTTCTTTGGTGGTGATAGGTGGACTTGAACCACCGACCCCAGCATTATGAATGCTGTGCTCTAACCAACTGAGCTATATCACCCAACAGCCGAGCATTATCCAGTCTTCCCATTTCCTTGTCAATGCTGGCGCAAAAAAATGTGCGGATTTCTCACGCGCCGGCGACGGCATGATTATTTTTGTAACGGCGTCAGCAAGGGCTGGATCTGCGCCAGCATGGACGCGGCCGGGTCAAGGCCCAGGCAATCGATGACGAGGTGTTCCGGCATGGCGCGCAGCCTAAGTCGAGCCTAGCGCCTGGCCAGTTGTTGTGTGGCGACGCTTATTTTAGCAAAGGGACGATTTGTGCCAGCATGGCGCTGGCCGGATCAGCGCTCAGGCAATCGATGACGAGGCGTTCCGGCATGGCGCGCAACCAGGTCAGCTGCCGCTTGGCCAGCTGGCGCGTGGCGATGATGCCCGTCTCGCGCAAGGTGGCGCGGTCGATGCGGCCATCGAGATATTCCCAGGCCTGGCGGTAGCCCACGCAGCGCATGGATGGCAGGCCCGGATGCAGGTCGCCGCGCCGGCGCAACCCTTCCACTTCATCGACCAGGGCATCGTCTTTCAGCATGAGGTCGAAGCGCGTGGCGATGCGCGCATGCAGCACGGCCCGGTCCGATGGCTCCAGCGCAAACGACTGTAATTGAAATGGCAGCACGGTTTTTTCGCGCAGGGCCAGCAGGGCCGACATGGGCTGGCCGGACAGGGCGATGATTTCCAGCGCGCGGCCGATGCGCTGCGCGTCCTGCGGCGCCAGGCGCGCGGCCGTGACAGGGTCTTGCTGCGCCAGGCGCGCATGCATGGCGGGCCAGCCGATGGCGGCCGCGTCCTGCTCCAGCTGGGCGCGCAAGGCAGGATCGGCGCCGGGCAAGTCATCGAGGCCATCGGTCAGGCCCTTGAAGTACAGCATGGTGCCGCCGACCAGCAGCGGCAGCTTGCCGCGCGCGGAGATTTCGCTCACCAGGCGCAGGGTATCGTTGCGGAACTGCGCCACCGAATAGGCGTCCAGCGGGTCGATGATGTCGATCAAATGATGCGGTACCTGGGCCAGTTCTTCTTTCGAAGGCTTGGCCGTGCCGATATCCATGCCCCGGTAGACGAGGGCGGAATCGACGGAGATGATCTCGGACGGAATGGCTTGCGCGATGGCCAGCGCACTGGCCGTCTTGCCGCTGGCCGTGGGGCCCATGATGGCGACGGCCAGGGGGAGGTGTTGAGTGTTTTTCATGATACTTTTTGATGTGCTTGCGATGGAAACCCCAAGGCAAAGGCTGGGGTCAGTCTCTTCGAGATCGGGATACGTCCCATTGGGCCGCATCCCCCGGCGGGTCTGACCCCGGAATTTCAGGCTCTTTTATTGGCCGCGCAGGAATAATTTGTCTAACGCGTTGATCTCGACCTGCACCCACGTGGGCCGGCCATGGTTGCACTGGTCGGCGCGTTCCGTGCTCTCCATCTGGCGCAAGAGGGCGTTCATCTCCTGTACCGACAAAATCCGGTTGGCGCGCACGGCCGTGTGGCAGGCCAGGGTCCCCAGCAATTCGTTCTGGCGCTCGATCAGCACGCGCGAGCCGCCGTATTCGCGCACGTCGCGCAGCACGTCGCGCGCCAGCGTTTGCGCGTCGGCGTTCTTCAGCAGGGTCGGTACGGAACGCACGGCCAGGGTGGTGGGCGAGAGGGCGGCGATGTCGAAGCCCAGCGCTTTTAATGTGTCCTGGTTTTCATTCGCCGTCGACACTTCGATGGCGTCCGCGTAGAACGTCACGGGTATCAGGAGCGACTGTACCTGCATGTCCTGACCCGAGACTTGTGCCTGCAGCGCGTTTTTCAGCTGCTCGTACAGGATGCGCTCATGCGCGGCGTGCATGTCGACCAGCACCAGTCCCTTGGTGTTTTGCGCCAGGATGTAAATGCCGTGCAGCTGGGCCAGGGCAAAGCCCAGCGGATACTCTTCGCGCGCCATCGCTTCGGACGAGGCGATATACGGTTCCACCTGCGTGATGGGCGAACTGGCAGCGGCACCGCCGAACAGGGCGCCGTAGGCCGCCGTGTCCTGGGCCACACCTGGCGCATCGGCAAAGAAGGGACGGGCCGCGCCGGGCGCTGCTGGCGCGAAGGTATTCGTAAATTGCGCGCCGAACGAGGTCTGCGTCTGCTCGCGACGCCAGATGCCAGATCCACCCAAACCCGCGCCGGCAGTATCGCCGCTCAGGGTGGAGGCGGCCGGCAGCGGCGCCGGCACGCTGCCAAACGCCGTGGCCGAGGTCTGCGCCAGCGCGCGCTGCACGGCATGGAAGACAAACTGGTGCACGGAACGGCTGTCGCGGAAGCGCACTTCGATCTTCGACGGGTGCACGTTGACATCGACCAGGGCCGGGTCGAGGTCGAGCGCCAGCACGTAGGAGGGAAAGCGGTCGCCATGCAGCACGTCCTGGTAAGCCATGCGCACGGCATGCACCAGCAGCTTGTCGCGCACGAAGCGCCCGTTGACATAAAAGAACTGGCCGTCGGCGCGTGCCTTCGATGCCGTCGGCAAGCCGGCAAAGCCGTGAATGCGCAGGGTGCCGGCCGATTCGTCCAGCGCCAGGCGCGCCTCGGCAAAGTCATTGCCGAGGATGTGGGCGCTGCGCTTGGCCAGTTCGCTGATATTCCACTGGTCGATGGTGCGCCCGTTGTGCGACAGCGAAAATGCCACGTCGGGCCGCGCCAGGGCGATGCGGCGCACCACTTCGGCGCAGTGGCCGTATTCCGTCTGCTCGGATTTGAGGAACTTGCGCCGCGCGGGCGTGTTGAAATACAGGTCTTGCACGTCGACCGTGGTGCCGTGCGCGCCGGACGACGGCGAGACGCTGCCATTGTGCGAGCCGACGATTTCCCACGCATGGGCAGCGTCCGCCGTGCGCGAGGTCAGAGTGACGGCGGCCACCGATGCGATCGAGGCCAGCGCCTCGCCGCGAAAGCCCAGCGTGCCCACGTTTTCCAGGTCGTGCAGGGAGGCGATCTTGGAGGTGGCGTGGCGCGCCAGGGCCAGCGGCAACTGTTCCTTGTCGATGCCGCGGCCATTGTCGGTAATCGCGATGCGTTTTACGCCCCCCTCTTCCAGCCGCACCGTGATTTGCGTGGCGCCCGAGTCGAGTGCGTTTTCCAGCAACTCCTTGACCACGGCCGATGGCCGCTCGACCACCTCGCCAGCGGCGATTTGCGAAATCAACTGGTCAGGCAGGGCCTGGATCGGGCGGTGGGGCGTGATGGGAGCGTTCATGCTGCGATTATACCGGGGTCAGACCCTCAACGCCGCCAACGCAAAGCGTGGCGCCAACGCATCCGGGGGGCTGACCCCAGTCCTTGCCTTGCGGCTTGTCTTACTTGCCCACCTTGCGCACCGGTATGGGCGCATTGCACAGGTCGACGTGGCCGGCCGTGACCTTGCTCCACGGCCCGCCGCGGTGGCGCTGGGCTTCCAGCACGCCCTGGTAGGCGGCGCTGTCGGTGCGCATCACTTCCAGGTTCGCGCGCTGTGCCAAAGGCACGCTGGCGGCCAGGCGGATGGCCTTGATCGGGACGTTTTTCTCGGGGCTGTCATAAAAGCCCATGGGGCCCGCGCCGCGTGGCAGGGTCGACAGCAATGGCATGCCGGAGACGACTCTGCCGATGACAGTGATGTCGCGGTCCAGGTGGCGCGGCGACTGGCCGATGACGGCGTACAGTTCCGTGCCGCCGCCGCTGTCGCTGGCGCTGTCGCGGCCCACGCCCACGGTGGCATAGCAATGCGTGAGCCAGGCCGTGCCGGACTTCGGATCGCGCGCGGACGGGAAACCGTTCGAATGGCCCACTTGCGGCGCATAGCCATCGACGTCCGGCAGGCGCGTGAAGCTCTTGATGTTTTTCAAGGGCACGGTGAATTCGCCGGGCAGGGTGCGCTGGGCATGCAAGATGGGCTTGGGATTTTTCTCGTTCGGATCGCCCCACTGCGCCACCCAGTTGTCCTGCGCGCGCGTGATGGCCAGGCCGTCGTAATACTGTTCTGCTACCAGGGCCTTGATATTGGCCACGTGCTTGGGCGCGAAGTCGGGCGCCAGCTCGATTACCACGCGGCCGGCGGGAATCTCCAGGTACAGGGTGTTGTCCGGGTCCAGCGGACGCCAGTCGGACGGTTTCGAGGCCTTGATCACGTCGGCCAAGGTCGCCTTGGCAGGCAGTTCGGCGGGCGCCTTGATCTGGACGGGCGCCGCGTGGGCAGTCAGATGAGCAAGGCCCAGTACGGTGGCCATGGTCAGGCCGCTCAGTGGGTATCGATACATGTTCTCTCCTGGTCGGCGCGGATTGCACCGGTCGGAAAGTGTATACCGGAATGGCAATATTTCGCTGAAAAAACATTGTACGGGCCGAACATGGCATGCACGAAGGAAGACTGGCCTGAGCAAGTTGGCGCGGGTATTTCCTTAACCTTTACTTAAATTGCCACACGCGCACGGGCGCCGCATAATTAATCCTGAAATATCGGGCTGGGGACTGCCGTTGCGCTGGCCGGGTGGTGTATGATTCCGCCGCTACCTTTAGGGAAAAATATATGGATTTTGTGCAATTCCTCGACATGATCGTGCATGTCGACAAGACGCTGGGTCTCTTGATCGAGCAGTACGGTACCCTCGTGTATGCAGTGCTGTTTGCCATTATTTTTTGCGAGACAGGCCTCGTGGTGCTGTTTTTCTTCCCTGGGGATACCTTATTGTTTATCGCCGGCGCGTTTTGCGCGACGGGACAGATGCACCTGGGCTTGCTGATCTTCCTGCTCGTCACAGCGGCCATCACGGGCAATACGCTCAATTACTGGATAGGCGAGGCCATCGGGCAGAGGGTGTTTACCCACGACTACCGCTGGATCAACAAGGATGCCATGCGCCGCACGCATGAATTCTTTGAAAAGCACGGCGGCAAGACCATCATCCTGGCCCGTTTCGTGCCGGTGGTGCGCACCTTCGCCCCGTTCGTGGCCGGTATTTCCGACATGACGCATGCGCGCTTCCAGATGTACAACGTGACGGGCGCGCTGTTGTGGGTGGTCGGCCTGGTGACGGCGGGCTACTTCTTCGGCAATATCCCGTGGATCCGCGACCACCTGACCTTGATCGTGCTGATCGGTGTGGGCGCCGCCGTCGTGCCGGTGGTACTGGGCGGCATGTGGAAACTCTACAAGCGCATGGTCGGCAAGTCGGCGTAAGGCCGCATGGATCCGGGGCAAGCGCGCTGCGGCACAGCCCGTAGCCGGCCCCGGATCCAGTTTTTTTCTTCGTCGTTTCTGTTTTACTTCCACGCTGATTCAAGTTTTGTTGCTTTCCAGCCGTAAACCAGAGGGTATTCTCACTTTCTGGATTTCCATGCGACATTTGAGCGCCCTGTTAGTTTGCAGCCTTGCCGCGATGGCGGTCACGGCGAGCGCCAAAGATGCCCCCGCTTCGGCGAGCGCCGCCGCATCCGCGCCAGCGAGCGCGCCCATGTCGGCGTCGGCGCGCGCGGCCGCCATGAAAACCCTGACCGAATCGGTGAAGGGGAAGGAGGGCAAGGAGGTCAAGGCGCCTGTCGTCGTCGCGCCCACGGCGCGCGAGAGGGAAGAAGCGGCCGAAGTCGACCTGTCCGAACGTATCGCGGCGCGCCTGGCGGAAATGCGCGCCACCCAGGCGGCCCGCGCCGCCGCCCGCGCCAAGCGCGCCGCCGTGGTGAAAGCGGCGCCACCGCCACCACCTCCCGTGCCGCGCGGCGCGCACTGGTCGTACGAGGGCGACAGCGGCCCGGCCAACTGGAGCAAGATCAATGTCGACTGGGCCAAGTGCGGCAATGGCAACCGCCAGTCGCCGATCGATATCCGCGATGGCATGAAGGTGGAGCTCGAGCAGATCAGCTTTGACTACCATCCATCGTCGTTCAATGTGGTCGATAACGGTCACACGGTGCAGGTGGGCGTGAGTGGCGGCAATTACATCACGGTGCAGAACCGCATGTTCGAGCTGCAGCAATTCCATTTCCACCGCCCGTCTGAAGAGCGCATCAATGGCAAGGCCTTTGAAATGGTGGTGCACCTGGTGCACCGCGATGCGGAAGGCCGGCAAGCCGTGCTGGCGCTGCTGCTGGAGCGGGGCGCGCCGCAAGCGACCATCCAGACGGTGTGGAACAACCTGCCGCTGGAAAAATTCGAGACCATGCATCCCACCATCGTGCTCGACCCGGCCGAGATGCTGCCGGCGCGGCGCGATTACTACACCTACATGGGATCGATGACGGAGCCGCCCTGCAGCGAAGGCGTGCTGTGGCTGGTGATGAAGCAGCCGGTCCAGGCCTCGCCGGCGCAGATGGCGCTGTTCAGCCGCTTGTATCCCTTGAATGCGCGGCCCATTCAGCCTGCCAATGGCCGCATCATCAAGGAATCGAATTAAATAAATGCGAGGCGCTGGCGGCCGCTCCATTCGGCGCCGGCGGCCAACAGGTCGGGCTGGATCAGGGCCGGCTCGATGCAGATAAAGCGCTGGTATTCGTCGTCGGCCAGGTCGGGCAGGGCGGCCGCGTCTTGCGCACCCGGGTTCCACACGACGGCATCCGTAAAGCCCTGCTGCTCCAGGCGCAGGGTGTGGCTGCCAGACTGCAGGTGCAAGGCGCCCGGCAGCTGGTAGTAGATGCGGTCCAGCTTGTCTGTAAACTGCAATAACTCTTCCGCCTGCAAGGCATCTTGCGGCGTCTCGTCCGAATAGCGCACGCGCTGCAAGCCGCCAACGCGCGCCTCGCTCAATTGATCTATCGCAAAATAGCTGTGCAGGGCGGCCGAGAACGGGAACGCCTGCTCGCCCGTGTTGTGCACGGACAGACTCAGCTCCAGCGATTGGTCTTGCACTGCCACGCGCAGGCGCAGGGTGAAGGCGTAGGGCCAGGTGGCGCCGATCGCCTCCGGCAGATCCGTGTGCTGCAAGGTAAATTCCGCATGGGCGGCGCCATCTGCTTCGCCGCTGGCCGCGAGCTGCCAGGTCGCCACGCGCGCAAAGCCGTGGCGCATACCCGTGCCGCGCGCGCCGAACTGGGGAAAGATCACGGGTACGCCGCCACGGATGGCGCGGCTGCCGTCGAGGCTTGATGCGTGGCTGCAGAACAGGCGCTCCTGGCCGTCGCTGGTTTTCCAGGAGACCAGATGGCCGCCGTATAAAGTCACCGTCGCCTGCGCGCCATCGGTGGCGCGGATGGTCACGGCCGGCAATTGGCCAAATGTGCTCTTGCTCATACTGGATCGTCCTGTCAGGTCATGCGGCTTTTCGCCAGCGGCGGATTCTTCGCGAAGTAGTTCTTGATGCCGGTGACGATGGCGTCGGCCATCTGGTCCTGGTAGCCGTTGTCGGTCAGCTTGGCTTCTTCTTCGGGGTTGGAGATGAAGGCCGTCTCGATCAGGATGGAGGGGATGTCGGGTGCTTTCAGCACGGCGAAGCCGGCCTGCTCGACGGAGCCCTTGTGCAGGCGGTTGATGCCGCCGATTTCGCGCAGCACGGCCTTGCCCAGCTTCATGCTGTCATTGATCTGCGCCGTCGTCGACAGGTCGAGCAGCACGCTGGCCAGCTGCTTGTCGTGGTTCTTCACGTTCACGCCGCCGATCAGGTCGGCCTGGTTTTCCTTGTTTGCCAGCCAGCGCGCGGCGGTCGAGGTGGCGCCCTTTTCGGACAGCACGAAGACGGACGAGCCGCGCGCCGTCGGCTGGATGAAGGCGTCGGCGTGGATCGAAACGAACAGGTCGGCCTGCACCTTGCGCGCTTTTTCCACGCGCATGCCCAGCGGGACGAAGAAATCGGCGTCGCGCGTGAGCATGACGCGCATGTTCGGTTGCAGTTCCAGTTTGGTTTTCAGGCGCTTGGCAATAGCCAGCACCACGTCTTTTTCGCGGCTGCCCCTGCTGCCCATGGCGCCCGGGTCCTCGCCGCCGTGGCCGGGGTCGAGCGCGATGGTAATCATGCGCACCACTTTCTGGCCCGGCAGCGGGCGCGCTTCGGGGCGCTGTTCCGGGCGGATATCGGGCACGGGTGGCACGATGGTCGCCACCGGCGGCGCGACGGCCACGGGCGGCTTGCCGCTGTCGGGCAGGGGCAGCGCGGGCGGCGGCGTATGCGTGCCGGCCATCGGTGGCTTGGCGGGGTCGCTCGACCAGTCGCCCTTTTCGATCATCTGCGCGATCAGGTCCGGCTCGTGCACGGGATACAGGTCGAAGATCAGGCGGTGGTTGTAGGAGCCGGCCGGCGGCAGGGTAAACAGCTGCGGCGTGACTTCCTCCTTCAGGTCGAACACCAGGCGCACCACGTTGGGCCGGTTCTGTCCCACGCGCACCTGCTTGATGTACGGGTCGTTCGACTGGATCTTCGCCACCAGGCCTTTCAAGGTGGGATTGAGTTCCAGTCCTTCGATGTCGACCACCAGCCGTTCCGGGTCCTTGACGATGAAGTGGGTCGCCTTCAGGATGCTGTCGTTTTCCAGCGTGACGCGCGTGTAGTCCTCGGCCGGCCAGACGCGCACGGCGAGAATTTGCGCCGCCATCGCCGACATGGGCGCGAACACGGACAACAGCAGGGTGCCGCCGGCCTTGAGTACCGTGCGCCGGGTGATGGGCGAGGAGATCAAAGGTTCGGGGCGAATTTGAGACGGTGAAGGCATGACAGACCCAATTCAGAAGACGCTTGCAATTCTACATCACGTCCTGTACCCGCAACGCTCAAATAAACATTCAGGTCCGCCGGCGGCAGCACCGGTTCGGCTTTCTCCGGCCATTCGACGATGCAGATATTGCGGCCATCGAAGTCTTCGCGAAAACCGGCGTCGAGGAATTCCTCGGCGCTGCCCATGCGGTACAGGTCGAAGTGGATGACGTTGATGGGCTGGCCATCGAGCTGCACCGTGTACGGTTCGGACAGCGTATAGGTGGGACTTTTGACATGGCCCGCATGGCCGGCCGCGTGCAGCAGGGCGCGCGTGAGGGCTGTCTTGCCGGCACCCAGGTCGCCGTGCAGGTAGATTGCCAGGCCCGGCGCCAGTGCGCGCGCCAGTGCGGCGCCCAGCGCGGCGGTACCGGCTTCGTCGTGGAGGTGGGCTGTGAAGTGTTCGGTCATTGTCGATTGGTGTGAGTAATATCGCATAAAATAGAGGCTGCTGTCATTGTAACCGCCCGCGCGCCTGCCGTTTTCCGTAAAGTCCCCTATGTCTGCCACCGTCACCGATCTTGTCGTCCTGGCGCGCACCATTAAAGAATGGGGGCGCGAGCTGGGTTTTGCCGAGGTGCGCATCGCCGACGTGGACCTGTCGCACATGGAAGCGCCCTTGCAAGCCTGGCTAGCCGCAGGGTACCACGGCGAAATGGACTACATGGCCAGCCACGGCATGAAGCGTGCGCGCCCGGCCGAACTGGTGCCGGGCACGGTGCGCGCCATCAGCGCGCGCATGAATTATCTGCCGCCGGCGCTGGGCCAGGATTGGCGCGCACACGAGGCGGCGCGCGACGCCGATCCCGCGGCAGCCGTGATCTCCGTGTATGCGCGGGGGCGCGACTATCACAAGGTAATGCGTTCGCGCCTGCAGCAGCTGGCCGAGCGCATCAAGGGCGAGATCGGCGACTTCGGCTACCGCGTCTTCAGCGATTCGGCGCCCGTGATGGAAGTCGAGCTGGCGCAAAAGGGAGGGCTGGGCTGGCGCGGCAAGCACACCTTGCTGATCAACCGCCAGGGCGGCTCCTTCTTCTTCCTCGGCGAAATCCTCATCGACGTGCCGCTGCCGGTGGACCCGCCAGAGATTGCGCGCTGCGGCCAGTGTTCGGCGTGCATCACGGTATGCCCGACGCAAGCCATCCTGGGGCCGTACCAGCTCGACGCGCGCCGCTGCATCTCCTACCTGACGATCGAATTGAAGGGCGCGATTCCCGTCGAGATGCGCCCCCTGATCGGCAACAAGGTGTATGGCTGCGACGATTGCCAGACCGTCTGCCCGTGGAACAAGTTCGCCCAGCGCGCCGTGGTGCCCGATTTCGACGAGCGCCACAGCCTGGGCAGCGCCGGCATGGTGGAACTGTTCGCCTGGACGGAAGATGAATTCAACCGCCGCATGGAAGGCAGCGCGATTCGCCGTATCGGCCATGAGCGCTGGCTGCGCAACCTGGCCGTCGGCATGGGCAACGCGGCCGCCAAGACCCGAGGCCAGGCCGACATCGTCGCGGCGCTGCTGTCGCGCCGTGAACACCCGTCGGTCATCGTGCGCGAGCATGTGGAATGGGCGCTGGCGCTGCACGGCATCGTTTGATTTTCGTTTAAACCTGCTTCAGGCGCAGTGCCGACCAGCAGGCGTCGATGGCGATCATCGTCACGCTGACGAGCCCCACGGTTTGCGCAAAATGGCGGATATCGTCGCGGTGGATGTCGCTGCCCGCCTTCACGCCGCCCTTGCGGTACGCCACCCACAGCGCGCCGCCCGGCGCCAGGCGCGCCTGCGCCACCGGCAGGAACTGCTCCAGTTCCGCGCGGCTGCGCGCGAACAGCAGGATCCAGTCGGCGCTTTCTCCTTCCCGTACCCGCCGCTCCGGTGGCAACTGCGCCAGCAGGGCATCGTGTTCGCCGCCGTCATTCAGCACGGCCAGCGCCTGCGCATTTTTCACAAGCATTTTGTCAAAGGCGGTTTTGTCAGGCATGGCATGGGCGTGTAGATGCTGGAAAGACGAGCATAACAAATTCCCCCTTGACTTATCGATATATCGTTATAAAATGGCGATACCTACTAACGATATATCTTTAAAGAGAAAACATGAGAAACTCACACCACGCAGAACACGGCCACGGCGGCCATCACCATCATCACGGCCATTGCGGCCAGCAGCATCACCACCACGGCGAACATCGCCACGAACACTTCATGCACGGCCGCGGCCCGCGCGGCTTCGACGAGCGCGGTGATGGCATGGGCGGTGGTCCTGGCGGGCGCGGTGGGCGCGGCGAGCGGGCCGAGCGCGTCTTCGGCCGCGGCGACCTGCCGCTGATCGTGCTGGCGCTGATCGAAATCAGCCCCCGTCACGGCTATGAAATCATCAAGGCCATCGAAGAGCGTTGCGGTGGCGCGTATGCCCCCAGCCCGGGCGCCGTGTATCCGACCCTGACCTTGCTGGAAGAGCAGGACCATGTCACGTCGGGCGAAAGCGCCAGCGGCAAGAAGCTCTACACGATCACGGACCTGGGGCGCGCGTATCTCGACGAGAACCGCGCCCAGGTGGACGGCATCCTGGCCCGCCTCGACATGTTCGCCCGCGTCCAGGCGCGCAACGCCTTGCCCGAGCGCGTGCGCCAGGCCATGCATACCCTCAAGCATGCGTTGTTGCTGAATAAGACCAACTGGAGCGATGCGGAAGCCGAACGCGTCTCCGCCGTGCTGGAACAGGCGGCGAATGCCATCGTCGACGGCCACTGAGCCTACTTTACAAGGATAAGCAATGACTACTGCATCACTTACAGTACCGCGCCCGCATGCCATCGAGCGCGTGCGGCACGACTTGAAACTGCGCGTACTGACCGTCGTGCGTACCGAGCAGCTGACGCCGCACATGCGCCGCATCACGCTGGCCGGCGAGGACCTGGACGGCTTTGTCTCGCCGGCGCACGACGATCACGTCAAACTGTTCTTCCCCGCCCCGGGCGAAACAGCGCCCGTGTTTCCCGTGCTGGGCAATGGCCCGAATCCCATCCAGTACGCCGAAGGGGCGCGTCCGATCGCCCGCAATTACACGCCGCGCCGCTACGACGCAGAACGGCGCGAGCTGGAAATCGACTTTGTGCTGCATGGTGACGGGCCTGCATCGATGTGGGCGGCGCAAGCTGTGCCCGGCCAGACCCTGGGCGTGGGTGGTCCGCGCGGCTCGATGCTGGTGCCGCTCGATTTTGACTGGTATGTGCTGGTGGGCGACCAGACGGCCCTGCCGGCCATCGCCCGCCGCCTGGAGCAGCTGCCGGCCACGGCGCGCACGATGGCCGTGATTGAAATCGTCGAAGACGGCGAACAGGTCGCGTTGGACAGTGCGGCGCAGCTGGACGTGCGCTGGGTGGCGCGCAATGGCCGCAGCGGCGCCTTGTTGCTGGAAGCGTTGGCGCAGCTCGCCCTGCCGCAAGATGGCGATGGCTACGTATGGGTGGCGTGCGAACATGCGCAGGTGCAGGGCTTGCGCGGGCACTTTATTGACGCAGGGGTGGCGAAGCAGCACCTGCATGTGGCCAGTTACTGGAAGCATGGGGCGGCGGAGCACCATGAACGCCATGACGACTGATTAGATACCTGAAACTTAAAGCCGGGGTCAGACCCTCAAACGCATCGACGCAATATCATACGTCGACGTATGAGGGGGTCTGATCCCAGACCTCAGTCTACTTCAACAACCCCGCCAGCTCCACCGCCGTCTTGACCTGCATCTTGTCGAAGATATGCGCGCGGTGCACTTCCACGGTGCGCATGCTGATGCCCAGCTTGTCGGCCACCACCTTGTTCATCTTGCCCGCCAAAATCAGGTCCAGCACTTCGCGTTCGCGCGTCGACAGGGTGGCCAGGCGCGCATGCACGGCGGCCAGTTCGCCTGCCTGGCGCGAGTTGGCCAGGCCCTGCTGCACGCGGTCCATCAGGTCGTTGTCATTGAACGGCTTTTCAAAGAAATCGAAGGCGCCCCGTTTCAGGCTGTCGACGGCCATCGGCACGTCGCCGTGGCCGGTGAGGAAAATCACCGGCAGGCGCGCCGTCAGGTCGTGCTTGACCAGCTGGTCGAACAGGGCGATGCCGTTCATGTCGGGCATGCGCACGTCGAGCAGCACGCAGTCGCCGGCGGCGTCGAAGCTGCCATCGAGGCTATCGAGGAATTGCTGGGCGCTGGCGTAGATGCGCGCGTCGATGCTGCGCGAGGCGGCCAGCCAGGAGAGCGAGTCGCGTACGACCTCTTCGTCGTCGATAATGTGTAGCATGGTGTCTCCGGCTTGTCGTTATTCGTTATTCGTTATTGCTTAGTGCGGCGCGCGCGGCGCAGCCGGCACGCTGAATGTAAAGATAGTACCGCCAGCGGGGTTGACGCTGAAGGTCAGTGCGCCGCCGTGAAATTCGATGGCGGTGCGGCAGATGTTCAGGCCCATGCCCATGCCTTCGGACTTGGTCGAGAAAAACGGAGAAAACAGCCGCTCGGCCACGTCTTGCGCAATGCCGTGGCCATGATCGATCACGTCCACCGTCACCATTCCTTGCTGCGCGTCGTGGCTGGCCCGCAGGCGCATGATACGCCGTCCTGGCGCCGCATCCTGCATTGCTTCGATGGCGTTGCGGGTCAGGTTCAGCAGCACTTGCTCGATCATCACGGGGTCGGCGCGCAGCAGCGGCAGGTCCGGCGGCAGCTCTTCCTGGATGGTGACATAGTATTTGCGCGCCTGCAGGTCGATCAGCGCGCGGATGCCGTCGATCAGCGTGCGGATGGCGATATCCTGGCGCTGCGGTTCGCTCTTGCGCACAAAATCATGCACGCTGCGGATGATCTGGCCGGCCCGCTGCGCCTGCGCGCCGGCCTGCTCCAGCGCCGGCTTCAGGGTGTTCGGATCGACGGGTGCGCCATGCTCGATGGCGCGGCGGATCAGGTTCAGCGCGCCCGTGGTGTAGCTGGAGATGGCCGCCAGCGGCTGGTTCAGTTCATGCGCCAGCATCGAGGCCAGCTCGCCCATGGTGGCCAGGCGCGAACTCGTTTGCAGCTTTTCCTGCTGCTGGCGATTCAGCTCCTCGACCCGCTTGCGGTCCGAAATGTCGAGCACGGAGCCCATCCAGCCTGTCTGCCGGCCGTTCTTGTCCACCAGCGGCGCTTCGAAGATCAGCACGGGCACGCGCGTGCCGTCGGGGCGCTGGAAATAGGTTTCGAACTGCGGCGTGGGATTGCCGGCCAGGGCCTTGACGAAGCGCTGCTGGTATTCCTCCAGTGCTTCCGGTACCCAGTATGGCATGGGTGGCAGGCGGCCCAGGATTTCCTCGGCCGGATAGCCGACGATCTGGCAGAACGCTGGATTCACATACGTGACGCGGCCTTCCAGGTCGCGCGCGCGCATGCCCGTCACCAGCGAGTTTTCCATCGCCGTGCGAAACAGCATCTGCTGGCGCAGTGCCCCCTCGGCCACCAGGCGGCGCGAAATATGCCGCCACAGGGCCAGCAAGCTCCACAGCAAACCCAGCGACAGGGCGATGACGGAGCCGACCAGCAAATTGGGCAGCAGCTTGGGCTGGCTTTTTACGCTGTCGGTAAACAGGGTGATGGTGGCGCCGGGCACGTCGAGCGCGCGCTTGTGCGTGTACACGCCGTGACCGGGACCGGCGGCGGCGCGCCGTGCCAGCACCTTGTCGTCGCGGTCGATCAGCGAAATCTGGTTATCCTGGGCAAACCACCACGGCACCATTTCATCGAGCAGGCTGCTGATCTGATACGTGGCCACCAGGCTGCCCACGTAGCGCTGGCCATCGAACAGGGGCTGATGGTAATCCATCAGCGTGGCGCCCGGCGGCGCGTCGGGAAAGCCGCTTTGCTGCGAGGGCTGGGCATATTGCCCCCGGTGCAGGCGGCGCGCATTGTCAGCCGCCGTCAGCGAGGCCGGTGAAAACATCAGGGCATGCGGCAGGCTGTTGTCGCTGGTCGCCAGCACCTTGCCGCTGGTGTCGAGCCACAGCACGCGCTGCAATTCGCGGCCATTGCGCAGCATTTGCTGCAGCCGTTCGTGCACTTTTTCCGCGCCCAGCGAGGCGCTGGCGATGTCCACACCCAGGTTGAACAGGCTTTCCTCGTTGCGTGCCAGTTGAAAGCGGATGGTTTGCTCTACCCACAGGGTGTCTGCGATCAGTTGCTCCTGGCGCTCGTTGCTCTCCATCTGGCGCGCCTGCCAGGGTAGCCAGAACAGGATGGACAGGAACAGCAGCAGCAGGATGACGGGCAGCAGCCAGCGCATCGGGCTCGATAGCTTGAAGCGGCGCGCAAGGGTGGGGGGAGTCGGCATGGCTGGCAGGGTAGCGGCTTATCGGGAGCTGGCTATTGTGGTTAACCACAATAGCCGGGGCAGTTTCTTTGACACTATATTCAAATAGATAAATAATAAAGTTTTTTAAAAAACCACTCAGGAGACAAAAATGCAGATGAAAACCATGCTCGTCGCGCTGTGCGCGGCCATAGGCGCCACCGCCGGCGTCCACGCATACGCCCAGGCCCCCATCGTCATCAAGTTCAGCCACGTCGTGGCGACCGACACGCCGAAAGGCCAGGCCGCCGCACGCTTCAAGCAGCTGGCCGAAAAAGCCACGAATGGCAAGGTCAAGGTCGAACTGTATCCGAACAGCCAGCTGTACAAGGACAAGGAAGAACTCGAAGCGCTGCAGCTGGGCGCCGTGCAGATGCTGGCGCCGTCGCTGGCCAAGTTCGGCCCGCTGGGCGTGAAGGAATTCGAAGCGTTCGACCTGCCCTACATCTTCCCCACCAAGACGGCGCTGTACAACGTCACCGAAGGCGAAATCGGCAAGAGTCTGCTGAAGAAGCTGGAGCCCAAGGGTATCACGGGCCTGGCCTACTGGGACAATGGCTTCAAGGTGATGTCGGCCAACAAGCCGCTGCACAACCCGGCCGACTTCAAGGGCCTGAAAATGCGCATCCAGTCGTCCAAGGTACTCGACGCGCAGATGCGCGCGCTGGGCGCCAATCCGCAAGTGCTGGCCTTCTCGGAAGTGTATCAGGCGCTGCAGACGGGCGTGGTCGACGGCACGGAAAATCCGCCGTCGAACATGTATACGCAAAAGATGCATGAAGTGCAAAAGCATGTCACTGTATCGAACCACGGCTACCTGGGCTATGCCGTCATCGTCAACAAGAAATTCTGGGATGGCTTGCCGCCCGATATACGCGGTCAGCTGGAAAAAGCCATGCGCGAAGCGACCACGTTTGAAAAAGCCATCGCCCAGCGCGACAACGACCAGGCCCTCGAGGCCATCAAGAAAGCGGGCAGGACGCAGATCTACACTTTGACGGTGCAGGAGCAAGCCGAGTGGCGCAAGGCGCTGGCACCCGTGCAGAAGGCCATGGAAGCGCGCATCGGCAAGGACTTGATCTCGGCCATCAACAAGGAAAGCGCGAAGTAAGCAGCTGGCTTTGGCGCACCGACTGGTGCGCCAGGCAGGGCTCCCTGCCACTCGCTTGAACGGCTCCTGCGCGTCCTGCGCGGGAGTGCGTGTACCCGCATTCTTTGAAAGTCCACCATGAAATTTCTGGATCACCTGGAAGAGTGGCTGATCGCGACCCTGATGGGCGCGGCCACCTTCATCATCTTCGTCGCGGTCGTGCACCGCTACCTGGCAGGCTTGCCGATACCGGTCGTGCAAGACTTCCTGATTCAAATCAATACCAGCTGGGCCCAGGAATTGTGCATCTACATGTTCGTCTGGATGGCCAAGTTCGGCGCCGCGTATGGCGTGCGCACGGGCATCCACGTGGGCGTCGACGTCTTGATCAACCGCATGAACCCGCGCTGGCGCGACCGCTTCATCGTCTTCGGCCTGGCCGCCGGCGCCCTGTTTACGGGTGTCGTGGGGACCCTGGGCGCCAGCTTCGTGTGGTCGATCGGCCACACGGACCAGACCTCGGCCGACATGGAAGTGCCAATGTGGCTGGTCTACCTGGCCGTGCCGCTGGGCTCCTACCTGATGTGCTTCCGCTTCCTGCAAGTCATGGTGCATTTCATCAAGACGGGCGCCTTGCCAAAACACGACCATTCGCATGTCGAGGGTCTGGAAGATGAATTGACGGCGGAAGAAAAAGGAGCCAAGGCATGAACGCGCTGATTATTTTTGTGCTGCTGCTGGTGCTGATGCTGACCGGCATGCCGATCTCCATTTCGCTGGGGCTGACGGTACTGACCTTCCTGTTTGCCATGACCAGCGTGCCCATCGAATCGGTGGCCTTGAAGATCTTCACGGGCATCGAGAAGTTCGAGATCATGGCCATTCCGTTCTTCATTTTGGCGGGCAACTTCCTCACGCATGGCGGGGTGGCGCGGCGCATGATCAACTTCGCCAGCTCCATGGTGGGCCATTGGCATGGCGGCCTGGCGCTGGCCGGCGTGATGGCGTGCGCGCTGTTTGCCGCCGTTTCCGGCTCCAGCCCCGCTACCGTGGTGGCGATCGGCTCCATCATCCTGCCGGCCATGGTCAAGCAGGGCTATCCACGGGGCTTTGGCGCCGGCGTCATCACCACCTCGGGTGCGCTGGGCATTTTGATACCACCGTCGATCGTGATGGTGATGTATTCCGTCAGCACCAACACCTCCGTGGGCAAGCTGTTCATGGCGGGCGTGATTCCCGGCATGATGCTGGCCATGCTGCTGGGCCTGACCACGTGGTTTTTGGCGCGCAAGCACAATTATCCGCGCATGAAAAAGGCCAGCTGGGGCGAACGCTTCGTCACCTTCAAGAAGAGCGCCTGGGGCCTGCTGCTGATCGTCATCGTCATGGGCGGCATCTACTCGGGCGCGTTCACGCCGACGGAAGCGGCCGCCATGGCTGCCGTGTATGCCTTCATCATTGCCGTCTTCGTCTACAAGGACTTGAAGATCAAGCAAGTGGGCAAGGTCTTGCTCGATTCGGCCGCCATGTCGGCGATGCTGTTGTACATCATCACCAATGCCGTGCTGTTCTCGTTCCTGATGACCAGCGAAAACATCCCGCAAGCGATGGCCGAGTGGATCACGGGCAAGGGCCTGGGCGTGATCAGCTTCCTGCTGGTGGTCAACGTGTTGCTGTTGTTGGCTGGTAACGTCATGGAACCGTCGTCCATCGTGCTGATCATGGCACCGATTCTGTTCCCCGTCGCCATGAAGCTGGGCATCGACCCTGTGCACTTCGGTATCTTGATCGTGGTCAATATGGAGGTGGGCATGTGCCATCCGCCCGTGGGTCTGAACCTGTACGTGGCTTCCGGCATCACCAAGATGGGCATTTCCGAATTGACCGTGGCCGTGATGCCATGGCTGCTGACGATGCTGGGCTTCCTGGTGCTGATTACCTACGTACCACAAATCTCGCTGTGGCTGCCAAATTTAATTTACAACTAAAATAGTTGTCCCCGTCATGGTGCAAAAAAGTCGATTCTGCCGAATAAATGCGCTATGATGGGCAGCCTTAAGGGGAAACACGTATATGCATATACGCTCCGGTAGCAAGGCTGAAATACAGAATTGGTAACAAAGTTGGTGGGGGAGTGGTCTATAAAAACGGTATTGATACCGGGGATATATTGAGGAGACACACGTTTCACAGAAGTTGTTGAGTCATAGCTGTCTGCGGCCACAAGCCGGCACCGGCGGACCCAAACGACCGGGAACGTGAAGCAATATTTGAAGCGCACCGACTGGTGCGCTTTTTTTTCGTGCGCGGGAAACGTCCGCCGACACGCCCAAAGTCGGTGCATAATTCCCGTGGCGCTGTTTGCGGCGCCGGCAGGTTGTATATATGCCACACTTGAATAATGATCAGCAGATGAAAAAACAACAGGGCAGTGAGCTGTTCAGCGCCATCGTGGCCGCGCCATTCGGCGCCATGGGCGTGCGCGCGCACGATGGCCAGGTATGCGAACTGGTCTACCTGCCGCCGCATTTCGCCGAGAAGGAGCCGCAGGATGCCGTCTCGGAGCGCGCATGCGTGCAGCTGGCGCGCTATTTCGTCGATCCCGATTATGTCTTTGACCTGCCGCTGGCCACGCTGGGCAGCGCCTTCCAGCAACGGGTATGGGCGGCGATCGCCGGCATCCCGCGCGGCCAGGTGCGCACGTATGGCGATGTGGCGCGCCTGATCGCCTCGGCGCCGCGCGCCGTCGGCCAGGCCTGCGGCGCCAACTGGTATCCGGTGCTCATTCCCTGTCACCGCGTCACGGCCGCTGGCGGCCTGGGCGGTTTTGCCCACCATGACGATGCCAGCGGTTTTCACCTGGGCGTGAAGCGCTGGCTGCTGGCGCATGAAGGCGTGGCGGCTTACCTATGATGAACAGCCTGCTGGCGCCCGACAACGCCACCTTGATCGATGAATTCTGCGACAGCCTGTGGCTGGAAGACGGCCTGTCGAAAAACTCGCTGGACGCCTACCGGCGCGACATGCGTTTGTTTTCGCGCTGGCTGGAAGTGGCGCGGCCCGGGCGCGAGGGCCTGTACGAGGTGTGCACGGCCGATGTCGAAGCGTATTTCGCCGCCCGCCACGAGGAGAGCAAGGCGACGTCGTCGAACCGGCGTCTGTCCGTGCTCAAGCGTTTTTACCAGCTGGCCCTGCGGCAAAAACATATCGCAGCCGACCCGTGCCTGAAGATGGTCTCGGCCAAGCAGCCTGCGCGCTTCGTGCATACCTTGAGCGAAGCGCAGGTGGAAGCGCTGCTGGCGGCGCCCGACGTGAGCACGCCGCTGGGCCTGCGCGAGCGCACCATGCTGGAACTCATGTACGCGAGCGGCTTGCGCGTGTCGGAACTGGTGGACTTGAAATCCGTGGAACTGAGCCTCAACGATGGCGTGCTGCGCATCACGGGCAAGGGCAGCAAGACGCGGCTGGTGCCGTTCGGCGAACAGGCGCGGCGGTGGATCGAGCGCTACCTGAAGGAGGCGCGCGGCGTTATCCTCGACGGCCAGATGGACGATGCGCTGTTTGTCACGCGGCGCGGGGGCGCCATGACGCGGCAAATGTTCTGGGTCATCATCAAGAAACACGCGCTGAGCGCCGGCATCACGGCGCCGCTGTCGCCGCATACCCTGCGCCACGCATTCGCCACCCATTTGCTGAACCATGGCGCGGACTTGCGTGTTGTGCAATTGTTACTGGGGCACTCCGATATTTCCACCACGCAGATTTACACGCATGTGGCCCGTGAACGGCTGAAACTGCTGCATGCGCAGCATCATCCTCGAGGCTAAACATTTGGTGTTTGGTTCAATTACGTCATAATGTGCCTTATGTGCTTATCTGTAACATCTAAAAACTAAAGAGGTAGTAAATGGCCAAGACAAATTTCCAATACGAAAAACGGCAAAAAGAGCTGGAAAAGAAGAAGAAAGCCGAGGAAAAAGCCAGGCGCAAGCTGGAAGCGAAGAACAATCCCAAGCCAACCGATGGCAGCGAGGGCGATGAGCCGGAAGCGGACGACGCCGATGACGCTGCCGACGCGCCCGCCCAGCCGCAGTAATTCCCCGTTCCTGACGACCGGTGCGGCATCGCCGCGCCGGTACCCCCTCGTTCTACCCGTTCTCTCTTCCCTTCCGCTACAAGCGCGGCCGCTGGCCGATCGCCAGTTGCAGCTGCGTGCTGGCGATGGCTGCATCGGCGCGCGCCTGCACATAGCCCTGGTAAGCCTCATCGGCCGAACGCTGCGCCGCCAGCCATTCCAGCAGAGACGCATTGCCGCTGAAGTAAGACAAACGCATGCCATCGACCACCTTTTGCGCATCGACCAGCACGCCGTCGCGGTAGCGCGCCAGCCTGTCCTGCGCCGCACGCAGCTGCCGCAGCGCCGTGCGCACCTGCGTTTCCGCTGTCAGTTCCGCCTGGCGCAGGGCCAGCATGGCCTGTGTCACGCCGGATTCCGCCTGCACGATGTCGCCCTTGTCGCGCCGCGACAGGGGGATGGGGATGGCCAGCGACAGGCTCAATGCGCGTGAGCGGGGCGAGCCATCGACGGGATTGCCGCTGGCGTCGATGCCGTCATGGTAGCCGCGCGCGGCGGCCAGGCCCAGCGTGACGGTGGGATCGACGGCGCGGTTGGCGCGCACCAGGGCCGCGCCATCGCGCAGATTGTCCAGCGTTGCGCGGGCAATGCGCACGTCGCTGCGCGCGTCGAGTGCCTGCGCCAGCAGCACGCTGGCATCCTTGTTCTCGTACGCGGCGAAGTCGCACGCCAGCTGCGCGTCCGCAAACAAGATATCGAACTGGCGCCCTAGTGAAGGCGACAGGGCCAGCATGGCGCTGTCCGCCTCACTGCGCGCCTGCGCCAGCTCGGCCTGGAACTGGTCGCGTTCCACGCGCGACTGCAGCAGCTCGATACCACCCACGTCGCCCGCCTTGCGCCGCACTGCGTTCGCTTCCACCACCTTCGACAGGGCCGCCATGGTCTGCTGCTTGCGCGCGGCGACTTCGCGCGTGCGGCACGCTTCCGTGAACGCGGCTGCGGCCGTGCCATACAGTTCGCTTCTGAAGCCGGCCACCGTCTCTTCGGCCAGCGCGACATTGCTCTGCGCTGCCTTTAAGCGCGCGGCGCGCTTGCCGCCCGTCTCGATGGCCATGCTGATGGCCGGGTTCCACGTGACGGGACGGTGTCCACCTGTGGCTACCGTTTCGCGCGTGGCGGCCAGGGTGAATTCGGGATCGGGACGCAGGCCGGCGATGCCGATGCCGGCCTTGGCCGACGTGATGCCCTCCTGCTGCGCCTGCAGTTCCAGGCTGTGGCTTTCCACGGCGGACAGGTAGGTCTCGAAGCTCAAGGGGGCGGCAACGGCGCATGGGACGATCAGCCAGGCTGCCAGTACTACATTAAAACGTGTCATGGTTCACTCCTTCGGTATCGGTCTGGCGTTTGTGTACGTGCGCCTCGATCAGGTAATACAGGGCCGGCAACAGCAGCAGGGTCAGCGCCGTCGCCGTCACCAGGCCGCCCACCACGACGGTGGCCAGCGGGCGCTGCACGTCGCTGCCCAGGCCTGTGGCCAGCATGGCGGGCGTCAAACCCAGGGCCGCCACGGTGGCCGTCATCAGCACGGGGCGCATGCGGTCGCGCGCGCCTTCCAGCACGGCGTCGCGCAAACTGCGGCCTTCGTCGGCGCGCAAACGGTTGATCTGCGCCAGCATCAGGACGGCATTCAATACCGCCACGCCGAACAGGGCGATGAAGCCCACCGCGCTTGAGACATTCAAGGTCATGCCGCGCAGGTGCAGCGCGGCCAGGCCGCCCAGCATGGCCAGCGGCACGGCCAGCAAGACCAGCGCGGGCTGGCGCAGGTTGCGGAACTGGCCAAACAGCAGCAAAAACATGGCGCCCAGGGTCATCGGCAGGATCAGGGCCAATCGGCTTTGCGCGCGCTGCAGGTTTTCGAACTGGCCGCCCCATTCGACGCTGATGCGCTGGTGTTCGCCTGCCACGGCTTGCGCCACCAGGGGACGCGCTTCGGCCAGGAAGCCGGCCAGGTCGCGCCCACGGGCATTCAGGCGCACGATGATGTGGCGCCGCCCCATTTCGCGCACAATCACGCTTTCGCCCGAGGTAGTGCTGATGCTTGCCACCTGCGCCAGCGGAATCCTCGCGCCGTTGGCGGCGGTGAGCATCAGCTTGGCGATGGCACCCGGGTCGGAGCGTGCGGCGGGCGGGAAGCGCACGGCGATGTCGTAGCTTTTCTCGCCCACGTAGACCTGGCCGATGGGCGCGCCGCCGATGCCGGTGGCAATCAGGTCGGCCACGTCGGCCGCGTTGATGCCGTAGCGGGCCGCCTTTGCCCTGTCCAGTTCCACCTTCAGGTTGGGCAGCGGCGGCTCCACGTCCACGGCCACGTCGGAGGCGCCATGAACAGTCTTCAGGGCATTTGCCACCTTGCCGGCGATGGCGCGCACTTCATCGAGGTCGTTGCCGAAGATTTTCACCGTCAGGTCGCTGTGCGCGCCCGACAATTTATCCTGCACGCCATCGATCATCGGCTGCATGAAGGCTACCGTAACGCCGGGCATGCGCGCGAAGCGCTCGTTCATTTTGGCGATCAGCTGCTGCTTGCTCAGGCCCGATTTCCAGCTCTTGTAGGGGTGCAGGCCCACGCTGGCCTCGATGTGCGACGGCGTCCAGTAATCGGTGCCGTCGTCGTTGCGCCCCGTCTGCGTGACGATGGTCGACACTTCGGGGAACTCCAGCGCGGCGCGGCGCAGTTCGCTGGCCATCTCGGACGCCTTGTCCAGGGTAATCCCGGGCGGCATCTGCACCTGCAGCCACAGGGAACCTTCATCGAGATAGGGCAGGAAGTCGCGTCCGATGCCCCCGCCCAGCAGGGCCAGACACGCCAGCGAGGCGGCGCACACCATCGCCACCCAGCGCTTGCGGCCCACCATGCGCTCGAGGAAGCGTCCGTACGCGGCCGCCAGCTTTTCCAGCGCGCGGTTATGGAAGGTGCGGCGCGGCTTGCGCAAGGCCAGCCATGCCAGGCCCGGGATCAGCACCAGCGCCACCACCAGCGCGCCCACCAGCGCTGCGCCCACCGCATATGCCATCGGCGAGAACAGCTTGTATTCGATGCGCTGGAAGGCGAACAGGGGCAGGTAGGCGGCGATGATGACGGCCATGCCGAACATGATGGGGCGCGCCACCTGCAAGGTCGCCTCGATGGCGTCTTGCAAGGTGAGGGGCCGCTCCTGCTCGCGCTCGCGGCGGCGCAGCATGTTTTCCAGCACCACCACGGAACCGTCGACGAGGATGCCGAAGTCGATCGCCCCCAGCGACAGTAGGTTGGCGGGAATTTTAAAATGGTGCATGAAGATGAAGGCGATCAGCAGGGCCAGCGGGATCGTCAGCGCGACGATGGCGGCCGCGCGCGGGCTGCCCAGGAACAGCAGCAGCACCAGGGCGACCAGCAGCATGCCTTCGCCCAAGGTATAACTGACCGTGTGCAGGGTGGCGTCGATCAGCGAGCTGCGGTCCAGGTAAGGCACCACTTTCACATCCTTTGGCAGCAGATTGGCGTTCAAATCGTCCACGGCCGCATGGATGCCCGCCAGCGCCTCGGACGGGTTGAAATCCTTCAGCAGCAAGGTGATGCCTTCGATGGTGTCGGGGTTGTTGTCCTTGCCGAGGATGCCGCGCCGCTCCACGTTGCCGTAGGCGAGCTTGCCCAGGTCCTTCACCAGCACGGGTATGCCATTCTTGCTGCTGACGACGACGTTGCCCATGTCGTCGAGCGAGTGCAGCAAGCCCACGCCGCGCACCACGTACGATTGCTGGCCGCGGTCGATGACGCTGCCGCCGCCGCTGATGTTGTTGGCATTGATGGCGTCCTTGACCTGCGCCAGCGAGAAGCCATAGCTGTCGAGTTTTGCGGGATCGAGTTCCAGCATGAACTGCGTGGTGAGACCGCCGAAATTGCTGACGTCCGCCACGCCGCGCACCTGCTGCAGGCGCGGTATCACGGTCCAGAACTGCAGCTCGGACAGTTCGCGCAAGGACCGCGTTTTCGATTCCAGGGTGTAGCGGTAGATTTCGCCTGTCGGCGAGGTGTAGGGATCGAGCCCCGGCTTGGCGTCGTACGGCAGATTCACGCTGGCCAGGCGCTCCTGCAGCCGTTCGCGCGTGAAATAGCCATCGCTGCCATCCTCGAACACCACCGTGATCAGCGACAGGGCGAACAGGCTGCGCGTGCGCAGTACATGCATGCCCGGCGTGCCCAGCAGGGCGCGTTCCAGCGGAATGGTGATCTGCTGCTCGATTTCCTCGGCGCCCAGGCCCGGCACCTGCGTGACGATTTGCGAGGTGACGTCGGCGATATCAGGATACGCTTCGATGGGCAGCTGCTTCCAGCAATAGACGCCGTAGGCGGCGACGAACAGCAGTACCAGCCAGACGATGCCGCGCCGCTGGCAGCAGGTGGCGATGCAACGGTCAATCATTGAGCAGCACTCCTTCCTTGATAACGATGCGTTCGCCCGCGCGCAAGCCCGAGACGATTTCTATTTGGTCGCCATGGCTGGCGCCCACTTCCACCGTGCGCGGCGTGAATACCAGCGGGCTGCGCTCCACCATCACGCGCGTCGAGGGTCCGCTTTGCAGCACGGCCGCCGCGGGCACCAGGAGGGCGCGGCGGCTGGCGCCGGCGAATCCCGCGTGGGCGAACATGCCCGGCTTGAAGGTGCCGGCGCGGTTGTCGATGGCCACGCGTACCTGCACCGTGCGCGTCTCGGTATCGAGCACCGCACCCAAGTAGGCGACCTTGCCCTCGAAGTCCTTGCCTGGCCAGGCATCGACCTTGATGCGGGCCGTCTGGCCCACGGCCACCTGCGCCAGATCCCTCTCGGCCACGTTGGCCGACAGCCAGACGGTAGACAGGTCGGCTACCGTCATGACGGGTGCGTTGATATCGTTCCAGTAGCCGCCCTGGGCGCCTTCCATGGCGATCACGGTGCCGCTAATGGGCGAGCGCAAGACGTAGTCGCGGCGCGAACCGCGTGCGCCGGCGCCGTATTGGGCCAGCTTGTCGGCGCTGGCCTGCGCGTCGCTGCCGGCCTGGTCGTAGGTCGCCTGGGCCGATTCGTACTCCTTGCGCGCGGCGATTTCCGCTTCGAACAGGATTTTCTGGCGCTGCAGTTCCTGGCGCGCCTGCAGCAGGGCGGACTTCGCCTTGCTGTCGTCCGCGTAGGCGGCGCTCAATTCCGCCGAGTCCAGGGTGAACAGCGGGTCGCCCGCCTTCACGCTGTCGCCCAGGGCGCGCTGCAAACGCGTGATGCGCCCGGCCAGGGGCGGCGTGATCTTCACCAGTTTTTCCGGCATGGCTACAATGCTGCCCGGCGCCTCCGTCAGCGTGGCGATCTCCTGTTCCTGCACGGCGGCGATCTGCAGGCGCTGGCGCAGCGGAGACATCTTGTCGACGGCGATGCTGCCGTCGTCCAGATGCATAGTTTGAGCGGCGTGCATGGCTGCCGCCGTCGGTTTGGCGCAGCCGGCCAGGGCCGAGCAGGCGAGAGCGAGGGCGCAGCTGGCGCCCAGGGCGTTGCGGGTGGTCGTGTTCATCCCGTGTTTCCTTGTTATTGATGGTGATGGGGCATGCGTGGATGCCGTGCCCAGGCGGGCGGTCAGAGGGGGCGCAAGTGGTGGGGGCAGCGTCACTACAGCGCCGGGAAAGCATAGCAATGTGGTCCTGAAGAAGCGCCCAAGAATGCCTGAATCATTCTTCAGGTTCGGTGTGCGCGCGGTGGAGCGCGGTAAAATGCCAGCATGGAAAACAGGGCGCGACGCGAAAGGCTGGCATGAGAATCCTCCTGGTGGAAGACGACCGCAAGGCGGCGCGCCTGCTGGCCCGTGGCTTGCAGGAAGAAGGCTTTGTCATTGACGTGGCGCATAGCGCGGAAGAGGGCGAGGACGAAAGCTACGCCGTCGATTACGACGCGATCGTGCTGGACTGGATGTTGCCGGGCAAGCAGGGCATCGATTTTTGCCGCGACTTGCGCGCGCGTGGCATCCAGACGCCCGTGCTGATGCTCACGGCGCGCGACGCCACGGCCGACCGGGTGGCCGGCCTGAACACGGGCGCCGACGATTACCTGACCAAACCGTTCGAATTCGAGGAGCTGCTGGCGCGCATCCGTGCCTTGCTGCGCCGCTCCGACATCAGCCGCCCGCTGGTGCTGGCGCTGGCCGATTTGACGCTCGACCCCGTCAGCCACCAGGCGACGCGGGCCGGTGCGCCGTTGGTGCTGACGCCCAGGGAATATGCGATTTTATTGATCCTGCTGCGCCAGGCGGGCGAGGTAGTCAGCCGCGCGCGCCTGGCCGAGCAGATATGGCAGGCGGACCTGATCGGCATCGATAACCTGATCGATGTCCACGTGCGCAACCTGCGGGGAAAAGTGGATGCGCCGGGCCTGCCGCCATTGATCCATACGGTGCGCGGACGCGGTTTCCGCCTGGCGGAAAACAACGGTGGCTAGCTTTCGCAAGCGATTGCTGCTGGTGCACCTGGCCGTCATCCTTGCCATCGTCGCCTGCACGGCCCTGGCCGGCTACTGGGGCCTGTCGCGCGCCGTGCATGGCCAGCTCGATGCGGCCCTGCTGGCGCTGGCCGAAACGGAAATGGCCATGCTGCCGGCCGCGCCGCGCCAGCCCGTGCAAGTGCACGAGGTGGCGCCGGGCCTGGCGCCGCCCTCATTGACGCGCCTCGACCGCCTGGTGCAGATCATCGATGGCGAAGGTCGCGTGCTGGCGCGCAGCCGCAACCTGGAGGCGGCGCAGCTGCCGGCGCCACCGGCCCTGCTGGCGCGCCTGGCGGCCGGCGACACCGTCTTCGAAACCCTGCCCAAGTTTGGCGAAGAGCCGCTGCGCATGGTCTCGATTCCCGTGCCCTCATCCGGCGCAGGCCTGGCGGTGCAGGTGGCAGGTTCGCTCGACGACACCAATCACGTGCTGGCCGCGGCCACCGTGCTGTTTGGCGCCATGGCGCTGGCCTTGCTGGCGGCCGTGGGCCTGGCCGGCGAAATGCTCACGCGCCGCGTGCTGGGCGCCATCGACGACGTGGTGCGCCAGGCGCGCTCGATCGGCGAAGCCAGCCTGCACCAGCGCCTGCCCCATCCCGGCACGCAAGACGAAATCGGCCGCCTGGTCGATACCCTGAACGCCATGCTGGACCGCCTGGAGCACGGCTACGATGCGCAGCGCCGCTTCACGGCCGACGCCTCGCACGAATTGCGCTCGCCCCTGTCGCGCCTGCGCACGGAAATCGAAATCACCCTGCGCCGCCCGCGCGAGTCGCCCGAGTATGTCGACGCGCTGGCGTCCTGCCTCGATGAAGTGCAGCGCCTGACGACCCTGGTGGAAGAACTCTTGATGCTCACGCGCCTGGACGTGGGCCAGGAACGCAATGCCGTGGAAACCATCGCACTCAATCCGCTCGTGCAGGCGGCCGCGCAGCGCCTGGAAAAGGCGGCAGCGCAGCGCGGCATCCGCATCGTTTTCGATGCAGGCGCACCCGTGCAGGCGCGGGTGGCGGCCGGCCCGGTGGACCTGGTGCTGGCCAATCTGCTGGATAACGCCGTGAAGTTTTCACCGTCCGGCAGCAGCATCACCGTGCACGTGGCGCGCGAGGGCAAGCATGCGCTGGTGGGTGTCGCCGACGCGGGACCGGGCATCGGCGTGGAAGACTTGCCGCATCTGTTTGAACGTTTTTACCGGGGCGCCCAGGCGCGCGCGGGCGAGGCGCCCGGCTTCGGCCTGGGCCTGGCCCTGTCGCAAGCCATCGTGCACGCGTACGGCGGCAGTATCGCGGCGCAGAACCGCCCGGAAGGCGGTGCGCTGTTCCTCCTGCGCCTGCCCGCGTCAGATTGAGGGCTCCACGCCTTCCCAGCGCACCTGCCGCACTTGCGGCCAGGCGCTCGCGCGGTTGACGAAGCGCACCAGCACGGCGCGCTGCACGGCCTGGCACAGCACCGTGGCGATCAGGCGCACCACCTGCCGGGCGTCGTCCCAGCTGCGCAGCATTTGTGACGGCGCCAGGCCCGCTCCCTTGAGTTCGGCCAGCAGCAGGCGCACCACGTGGTCGGCTTGCGCCGCAGGACAGGTGATGGTCAGGCGGTAGGTGGCCACGACAGGACCGCGCCTGGCAAACCAATGGAAGAATTTTTTCATCATCACACTCCCCGTTCGGCGACAAATTCCGCGTTATTCACCAGCGCCCAGCGCACGGCCGAGACGCTGCCTTCCAGGCTGACCTGGCTGACGATCTGCTCCAGCAATCCCAGGCTGGACAAGGGCGTGAGCAGGTCGGCGCGCACTTCGATGCGCCCCGCCTGCGCCGCGTCTTCGCTGTGCAAGGATTGCAGCATCAGCGCCGGCATGCCGCTGATCATGCGCAGCATCAGGTTGCGCACGAGGATTTCCTGCTCCGCCTCGCACACGGCCGTGACGCGATAGATGCTTTCCGTCTCGATGCCCGCGTCGCTGCCGTGGGCGTTGATGCGCTGCGCCAGATGGCGCAGCACCAGGTTGGCGACCAGCACGAAGCCCGTGCCGATGGCCGCTTCCAGCGCAAAACCGAGGCCGCACAGCACGCCGATGGCGGCCGAGCACCACAGGGTGGCGGCCGTGTTCAAGCCGCGCACCGTCATGCCTTCTCGCATGATGACGCCGGCGCCCAGAAAGCCGATGCCCGACACCACCTGCGCGGCGATGCGCAGATGGCCGTCGGGATTACCTTCGAGCACGGAGACCATCACGAACAGCGAGGCGCCGACGGACACCAGCGCGTTCGTGCGCAGGCCCGCCATGCGCTGGCGCAGCTGGCGTTCGGCGCCGATCATGGCGCCCAGGGTCAATGCTGCGGCAACGCGCAGCGCAAAGTCAAATACCACCATCAGTTTCTCCCGGCTGGGGAGGAACAGGCGAGTGCGAGGGCGAAGACAATTCGCCCCGAAAGGGGGCAGCAGACGATAACGGTGGAACGATGAGGAGGGAAGTGGCGGCGAATGGACATCGCCGCTGGTAATACCGCACCTTGCCATGGGCAGGCGGGCGGAATGCGCGCGTCTTGCCTAAGGCCGATCGCCGATGGTCAATCGACTACTGTCACTGGAACAAGCACCCACGAGTCACTCCATATCATTGATAACGGGGACAGTCTAGCCAGTGGGGCCGCTTTGGTCAACTGAAGCTCTCTTCAGGAAGCCGCCGCGTCGTCCCCGCCAATGCGGGGACGGTGAAGGCGACCAGTCAAAAGCTTAGTGTGTTGCGCTGGCGGCGTCGGCATCCGCGTGGGCATGCGTGTCGCCGCCGCCGAAGAAGCGCGCGGCGCGCTTGCCCAGGCTGTCGAGGTAGGTGTAGGCGACGGGCACCACCACCAGCGTCAGCAAGGTCGAGGTGATCACGCCGCCGATGACGGCGCGGCCCATCGGCGCCTGCGATTCGCCGCCGTCGCCCATGCCGATGGCCATCGGCAGCATGCCGAAGACCATCGCCAGGGTCGTCATCAGGATGGGGCGCAAACGCACTTGCCCCGCTTCCATCAGCGCCTTGAACTGCCCCAGTCCTTCGCGCTGGCGCTGGTTGGTGAAGTCGACCAGCAGAATCGCATTTTTGGTGACTAAGCCCATCAGCATGATGAAGCCGATCACGGAGAAGATGTTCAGGGTACTGCCCGTAATCAGGAGAGCCAGCAGGACGCCGATCAGGGACAGCGGCAAGGACACCATGATGGCGATCGGTTGCAGGAAGCTGCCGAACTGCGACGCCAGCACCAGGTAGATGAAGATCACGGCGATCCCCAGCGCCATCATCGCGCCGCCCATGGTCTCGGCCATCTGCTGCGCATTGCCGGCCACGTCGAAGCGTACGCCGGGCGGCAGGTCGATGGACTTGATGGCTTTCTGCACGTCGGCGTCGACGTCGCCGGCAGGGCGGCCCTGCACGCCCGCATAGATGGCGACGCGGCGCTGCAAGGCCTGGCGTTTCAGCACCTGCGGGCTGGACGACGGCACGAAGTCGACCACCTGGCGCAGCGGAATCATGATTGGCTTGCCATTCGCATCGAGCTTGCTGGACGCCAGCGACAGGTCGGCCAGGTCGGCCACTTTCTGCCGGCCCGATTTGGGCAGCTGCACGTTGACGTCATAGTTTTGCCCGTCGGACGCCAGCCAGTGGCTGACCGTGTCGCCCGCCACGAACGGACGCAGGGCATTGCCGATCTGCTGCACCGACAAGCCCAGGTCGCTGGCCAGCTCGTTGTTGATCTTCACGGTGGTCGACGGATTGGCGCCTTCCTGGCTGTATTCCATGTCGGCCAGGCCCTTGATGGTGCGCATCTTGTCCATCAGGCGGTGCGCCACTGCATCGAGCTTGCCTTCATCCGTGCCGAGGATGGCGATGAAGATGGGGCGGTTGCCCACCGACAGGGTGATGCCGGCAATCGGCGCCAGGCGTTCGCGGATCAGTTTTTCCAGTTCCTGCTGCGAGCGGCGCTTGTGCGTCTTGATGTCCGTCAGCTTCAGGTTCACCTCGGCCGCGTTGCGTCCATCGGGCGTGCCGATATTGGCCACCAGGCTGTCGATTTCGGGAAATTCCTTCAGGGCCGTTTCGATCTGGCGCACCTTGGAATCCGTGTAGGCGAGGCTGGAGCCGACGGGCGTCTTGAAGCGCAGGTTGACCCAGCCCTGGTCCGTTTCCGGGAACATCTCGCCGCCGATCATCGGCACGAGCATCAGGCTGCCCGCGAACAGCGCGACGGCCGTGGCCAGCGTCGTCTTGCGCCAGCGCAGGGCGACAGCCAGCACCTTGCCATACCAGACGTGCAGGCGGTCGATGCCTGTCTCGATCCAGGCCATGAAGCGGCCCAGCCACGGCACATACTTGAAGCGGTCCTTGACGGGGTCGCGCCAGACGGACGACAGCATGGGGTCGAGCGTGAAGCTGACGAACAGGGAGACGAGAACGGCGACCGCCACGGTGATGCCGAACTGCAGGAAGAAGCGGCCGATGATGCCGTCCATGAAGGCGACGGGCACGAACACGGCGACGATGGCAAACGTCGTGGCCATCACGGCCAGGCCGATTTCATTGGTGCCGTCGTTGGCCGCCTTGTAGTGGTTCTTGCCCATGCCCAGGTGGCGCACGATGTTTTCGCGCACCACGATGGCGTCATCGATCAACAGGCCGATGCACAGGGACAGCGCCATCAGGGTCAAAAAGTTCAGGGTAAAGCCGAAGGCCTTCATGGCGATGAAGCTGGCCAGCACGGAGATCGGCAGTGTCAATCCCGTGATGATGGTCGAGCGCCACGAGTGCAGGAACAGGAAGACGATCACCATGGTCAGCACGGCGCCTTCGATGATGGTGCGCTTGACGTTATTGAGCTGGCTTTGCACGCGTTCCGATTCGTCGTCCAGCACGCGCAGCTTGATATCGGGCGGCAGCGTCTTTTGCAGGTCGGCCGCCACTTTCAGGATGCCGGTGCCCACTTCCACCACGTTGGCATCCTGCACCTTGGTGATTTCCATGGTCACGGCTTGCTGGCCGTTCATGCGCGAAATCGACAGTTCCTCCTGCTCGCCGTCGACGACGGTGGCCACCTGGTCCAGGTAGACGGGGCCGATGGCGCGGCGCGCCACGATGATCTTGCCGAATTCGCGCGCATCCTTGATCTTGCCTTCCACGCGCACCAGTTGTTCGGCTGCGCCATGGCTGATCGAGCCGGCCGGCAAATTGGTATTCGTGGCCTGGATGGCGCGGATCACTTCATCGACGCCGATGCCCTGGGCATTGAGTTCGATCGGCTTCATGCTGATGAGGATCTGGCGCGCGCGCAAGCCGCGCAGCTTGACTTGCCCCACGCCGGCCACGCCCTGGAAGCGCTTGCTGATGATCTGCTC
This sequence comes from Janthinobacterium lyxosi, assembly GCF_051380665.1. NCBI lineage: Bacteria > Pseudomonadati > Pseudomonadota > Betaproteobacteria > Burkholderiales > Oxalobacteraceae > Janthinobacterium > Janthinobacterium lyxosi. Next base: position 39,006 of record NZ_JBNYXM010000022.1, on the reverse strand, counting down.
CGTCATGGTCGACAGCGAACGCAGGTCATGCCCGGTCGACGTCAGCACGATGGTGGCGATGGGGCGTTCATTGTCGCCTTCGGCGCGGGCGATGAACGGGTCCTTGGCTTCTTTCGGGAAGCGCGGGCGCACCAGTGCCACCTTGTCGCGCAAGTCCTGCATGGCCTTGTCCATGTTGGTCGACAGCTCGAATTCCAGGTAGACGCCGGCGCGTCCTTCCCAGGAGTTGGCGCGGATGGTCTTGATGCCGCTGACGGTGTTGACGGCATCCTCGATGGGGCGCGTGATGTCGTTTTCCACGGCTTCAGGCGAGGCGCCCGGGTAGTTCACTTCAATGGCGGCGAACGGGAACTGCACGCTGGGCATGCTTTCCACGCCCAGGCCACGGTAGGAGAAGATGCCCAGCACCACCAGCGCCACCATGACCATGGTGGCGAAGACGGGGTTTTGAATACTGACTTTGGTCATCCACATGGCTTAATCCTTCCGTGCCAGCACGGCCGCCTGGGCGGCGGGCGCACTGACTGGCGCGGCGAAGGTCACGCTGTGGCCCGGCTTGACGCCATCGAGCTTGGCGATGATGACTTTCGCGCCCGGCACCAGGCCGGACGTCACTTCCGCATAGCCTTCATCCTCGTTGCGCAGTCCCAGTGTGACGGGTTGCGCGACCACCTTGTTGTTGACCAGCGCATATACGACGGGACCCTGCTTTTCATGGCGCACGGCCGTCAGGGGCACCAGCGGCGCCACGGGCGAGCGCTCGGTGACGATGCTGCCCTTGGCGAACATGCCGCCGCGCAGCGCGCCATCGCCATTGTCGACGGCGATGTAGACCAGCATGGCGCGCGAGCCGCTCTCGGTGGTGGGGTTGATGCGCGTGACCTTGCCGGCGAAGTCGCGCGCGCCGAAGCCGTCGACCTTGAAGTGCACGTCCTGGCCCAGCTTGATGCGCGGAATCTCCGCGCTGGGCACGGGCGCTTCCAGGGTCAGCTGAGCCAGGTTGACGATGGTGTAGACGGGCATGTCGGGCGAGACTTTTTCGCCGGCCTGCAGGTGGCGCTTGCTGACGATGCCGGCCATCGGTGCGCGGATCACCGTGTCGGCCAGCGCGATGCGGGCGATATCGAGCATGGCGGCGGCGGACTTGACGTTGGCGCGCGCCAGGTCGACCGAGTTTTGTGTCGTGTCGTAAGCCGTCTGCGAAATGTATTTTTGCTTGAGCAGCGCCTGGCTGTTCGCTTCATTCTTGGCCGCCATGGACAGGCGCGCCTGGGCTTCGTCCAGCATGGCTTGCTGCTGCGTCAGGCGGGCGCGCTGGTCGGCCGCATCCAGGCGCACGAGGATTTGCCCATTGGCCACTTGCTGGCCTTCCTGCAAGGTCGTTTCCTGGATCACGCCGGAGACCTTGGCCTTGATGGTGGCCTGGGTCACGGGCGCCAGCGAACCGGACAGGGGCAGGCTGATGGCCAGCGCGCGTGCATCGATGGCGGCCACGTCTCCCTGCGCCAGTTCATGCACGGGCGTCTTGGCCTGTTCCTTCTTCTTGCTCGCTTGCAATTCGGCAGCCTTGGCGGCTTGCTGCTTCGATTGCATGACGGTCCATCCGCCGCCCGCCAGGCCCAGTACGACCAGGATCAGCACGGGGGTGCGCCAGCGCCGGCGGCGCGTGGCGGCAAGGGGAGAGGCGGGGGGCAGGGTCTCGTTTTTCATAGGTTTTTTAGTCAGGAGCGGCGCAGGGGCTCGGCGCCAGGTCTCGGTGCGGACCCGGCCTGTCGCTGGCCGGGGGGAATTCGGGTAGCGCATCACCGTGGCGGCCGCAGACAACACGCCTGCTGCTGCGGCCGTTCACGGCGATGCGCATGTTGCCACTTTAGGAAGATTCAAGTCCGGCCGCCATCGCCGTGCGACAGATTGCACAAAATCGGGGCTGGAATGCAAAAAACGGCGACCAAAGACAACTGCCGGCATGGACGCCGCGCACGTCACAATGCTTGCGCATCCTCAAGAAGCCGATTCGCCGGCGCGCAAGAATGGTCGGGATGGTTGCGCCACCGGACAGGCCATTCGCTCGCCGGTTGTCGTGCGGCCGCGCCACGGGGGCCTGATGTCTGATCGGATTGTCGGAGCCGCGCCGTCGCCGGGGCGCCTGCTTGCCGCGGCCGAACCGCATGGCGGGCCGGCCGGCAAGGCACTGGACTTGCTGTCCATCATTGTTGCTGCCGTCGAACAGGCGCCTGGTCTGGCCGTGCGCGGCATCGACCGCGACGGCATTGTGCGCTACTGGAGTACTGGCGCGGCGCGCCTGTATGGCGTGGCAGCGGAGCTGGCGCTGGGCCAGCCGTGGGCCAGGGTGGCCGCCTCGCTGCCGGACGCCGCCAGCTTGGCCGAGGATGTCTCCGGCGAACTGGCGACCGTGTGGGAGAGCGGCAAGGCGCGCAGCACACGCTTGTGGAAGCTGGACGCCGATGGGGCCGCGCCGCGCTGCATCTGTTCCACCGTGTTTCCTGTCATTCAGTCAGGAAGAGTGCGGCAAGTGGTCTGCATCGATGTCGACATCACGGCCAGCGGCCAGGATAGCGCCGCGCAGGGCGCCTTGCTGCAGATGGGCGACAATTTTCGCCAGTTGTACGACAAGTCCGCCGATGCCATCGTACTGCTGCGCGACGAGTACATCGCCGAGGCCAACCCGGCCGCCATTGCCCTGTTTCAATGCGAAGACCGGTCACGGCTGCTGGGGCGCCGCCTCAGCGACTTTTCGCCCTTGCATCAGCCCGATGGCGTATTGTCATCGTTGCGTGGCATGCAACTGGCGGCGCAGGCCCATGCCGACGGCAACTTCCGCTATGACTGGCGCTATCAGACGTGCACGGGCCAGCTGTTCTGGAGCGAAGTGCTGCTCACTTCCGTCACGCTCGACCATACCTATCTGTTTTACGCCGTGATCCGCGATATTTCCTCGCGCAAACTGGCCGAGCGGGCCCTGTACCTGTCGGCACAGGTGGTCGAACATGCGCGCGAGGCCATCGTCGTGATGGATCCGCAGCAGCGCGTCGTCAGCATGAATCCCGCGTACAGCGAGATCAGCGGCTACAGCCTGGACGACATGCTGGACAAGCCCTTTGTCTTGCACGGCGTGGAGCCGGATGCGCCGGCGTTTTTCGAGCACGTGTGGGACGAAGTCGATGCCAACGGCTATTGGCAAGGCGATATCGTGGGCCCGCGCAAGGAGGGCGGGCGCTATCCGGCCTGGCTGTCGCTGACGGCCATCCGCGACAGCCAGGGGCAGTTGAGTAATTACCTGGCCATACTCAGCGATATCAGCGAGCGCAAGAAAAACGAGGAGCACACGCGCCACCTGGCCGAGCACGATTTCCTCACCGACTTGCCGAACCGGGTGCTGCTGCTGGACCGGCTGTCGCTGTCGCTTGCGGCCGCGCGGCGCAAGCTGAGCATGCTGGCCATCCTGTACCTGGACCTCGACCATTTCAAGCACATCAATGACAGCATGGGCCACCACGTGGGCGACCTGTTGCTCAAGGAAGTGGCGCGGCGCCTGGTGCGCTGCGTGCGCGGCGTCGATACCGTCAGCCGGCATGGCGGCGACGAGTTCGTCATCATCCTGGCCGAGGTGGGCGGCATCGACCAGGTGGCCCATGTGACGTCCAGCCTGCTGCATGCCGTCACGCAGCCCTATCAACTGGGCGAATACGAACTGCATGTGTCGACCTCGATCGGCGTGGCCATCTTTCCCAGCGATGGCGACAGCATCGACACCCTGATGCACAACGCCGACATCGCCATGTACCACGCCAAGGAAATCGGGCGCAATAATTTCCAGTTTTTCAATGCCGAGATGAATGCGCAAATTGTCGAGCGGGCCAGCCTGGAGCAAGGCTTGCGCGCCGCGCTGGGCCGCGATGAGCTCGTGCTGGAGTTCCAGCCCGCGCTCGATATCGCCAGCGGGAAGATTCTCGGCGCAGAGGCCCTGTTACGCTGGCGCCACCCGCAACTGGGCGTGCTGCCGCCCGAGCGCTTCATCGCCGTGGCCGAGGAGTGCGGCTTGATGGTGTCGATTGGCAACTGGGTGCTGCGCCACGCCTGCCTGCGCGCGCGCGCCTGGCACGATGCGGGCCAGGCCTGGCGCGTGGCCGTGAATCTGTCGCCGGCGCAATGCCTGCACAATAATTTATTGCTCAGCGTGCAAGATGCGCTCGCCGTGTCGGGTTTGCCTGCCGCCTGCCTGGAACTGGAAGTGACGGAAGCGCTGCTGATGAAGGGCGGCGCGCGCCTGGCCGGCGTGCTGGCGCAGCTGCGCGCGCTGGGCGCCAGGCTGGCCATCGACGACTTCGGCACCGGCTATTCGCGCCTGGCCAATCTGCGCCATTACCCGGTAGACAAGCTGAAAATCGACCCATCGTTCTTGCCCGCTGCGGCAGGCGAGTCTGACACGGCCGTCGCCGCCACCATCATCGCCATGGCGCGCGAGCTGCAATTGACGGTGATTGCCGAAGGCGTGGAAACGGCGCAGCAGCTGGCCTATCTGCGGGCGCAGGGCTGCCAGCAATACCAGGGGCGCTATGCCAGCGCGCAAGTCGAGGGCAGTGCGCTGGCGACCTTGTTACATTAGTTGTTGCATTAATCAATGTTTCCCAGCAGCTTGATGCGCGCCAGCACCTGGCCATGGTCGGATGCGTGCGGCAGGCCCAGCAGCAAATGGTCGTTCAGGCAGCTCACTTCCTGCACCACGCCGATGGCGCGCGGCGAGGCGGCGTGGAAGTGTTCGGACACGAGAATATGGTCGATCGTCATGTAGGCGCTGTCATGGATATTCGTGTAGCCCACGTGGCGCAAGCCATCCTGGCGCAGCTGGATGGCGTTGGCGTCATACAGGCGCGCGCGCATTTCCGGCATGTCACCATACGGTTCGCACGGCGCGCCCGCCCCCATGACGATGGACGTGGTGACGGCATTGGCGATGTCGTTGAAGTCGCCCAGCACGATGCGGGGACGGCCGCTGTGGCTCAGTTCGCTTGCCAGCACGCGCAGGGCCACGGCTTCCGCGCCGCGCCGCTGCAGCGAACGCAGGTTGGCCAGCGCGTAGGCGACGGCATCGTTGCCGTCGCCATGGCGGTAGTCTGGCCGGCGCGACTTCAAGTGCACCACCACCACGTCGATGAGTTGGCCGCCAGGCAAGTGCACCTGCACATGCAGCGGTGCGCGGGCGAAGCGGCAGGCGTTGTCATCGGTGGCATGGCTATCGGCGGGCACGCTCACGCCGGCCGGGAAATTCGTCCATGCAACACCGGCGCCGGCCAGCGGCAGCCGCGACACCAGCGCCACCGTGGGCAGCATGCGTCCTGCCGCATCCATCGCATCGTAGCCGGCCAGGGTGGCGTCGCGGTAGTGGCGCGTGCGCGACAGCACGTCGCGCAGGGCCGCTTGCGAGAAAATTTCCTGGAAGCCGATCACGTCGGCGTCGAGCAGGTCGATTTGCCGCGCCGTCCACTCCGCCTTGGCCGCGTATTGCGCCGGGCTCAACGGTTCCAGGTTGTCATACAATTTCGCCCCGGCCGGGGCCAGGTTGCAGACATTGAATGTGGCAAAGCGGATTTCTTCCTGCATAATTAGTACTCCTCACTGAACGATCAGCGTATCACGCATGGCTAAAAAAGAGCATATTTCCGAAACCCAGGCGACGCAGTTGCTGCGCAAGCATCAAGTTTCCTTTGAAGAACACCCGTATGCCTACGAGGAGCACGGCGGCACCAGCGTCTCGGCGCGCGAGCTGGGGGTGCCGGAACACGCGGTGATCAAGACCCTGGTGATGCAAGACGAGGCGGCGCGGCCGATGATCGTGCTGATGCATGGCGATTGCAAGGTGTCGACCAAGAACCTGGCGCGCGGCATCGGCTGCAAGTCCGTCGAGCCGTGCAAGCCCGAGGTGGCGCAGCGCCATTCCGGCTACATGATCGGCGGCACCTCGCCATTCGGCACCAGGAAGGCCATGCCCGTCTACGTGGAAGCGTCGATCCTGGAATTGCCGCGTATCTACATCAATGGCGGGCGGCGCGGTTTTCTGGTCTCGCTGGCGCCACAGGTGCTGCTCGATTTGCTGAACGCCAAGCCGGTGCAGTGCGCCCTGCAAGATTAAGAAATCGGGACGCCGCCCTGTTCCTGGACTGGGCGCTGGTGTATATTCTGCTGCGCCAGCCTCGACGCTGGTGCAATAAACATAATAAAGGGAAGAAATGAATCCAGTAATCACTACCGTGGCAATGACAGTGGCCGCTTACTTGCTCGGCTCGATATCGTTTGCCGTGGTGATGAGCAAGGTCTACGGCATTGCCGATCCGCGCACCTATGGCTCGAAAAATCCGGGCGCCACCAACGTGCTGCGCAGCGGCAACAAGGGCGCCGCCATCATGACCCTGCTGGGCGATGGCGCCAAGGGCTGGCTGGCCGTGTTCCTGGCTGAGCATTTTTCCACCGCACTGGGCGTGGGCGACACGGCCGTGGCGCTGGTGGCCATCGCTGTTTTCCTCGGCCATTTGTGGCCCGTGTTCTTCCGCTTCGTCGGCGGCAAGGGCGTGGCCACGGCCCTCGGTGTGTTGCTGGGCATCAATCCATGGCTGGGCCTGGCAACCCTGGCTACCTGGCTGATCATCGCCTATGCTTTCCGCTATTCCTCGCTGGCAGCCCTGGTGGCGGCCCTGTTCGCGCCGTTTTATTATGGCTTGCTGTTTGGCGTCGATCCCATCTTGCTGGCCGTCATCGTCATGAGCGTGCTGCTGGCTTACCGCCACAGCCAGAATGTCGCGAACTTGCTCTCTGGCAAGGAAAGCAAGATCGGCGGCAAGAAGGACGCGGCCAAGGCGCCCGCGAAGAAGAGGTAAAATGCCGGGGTCAGACCCGCCGGGTCTGACCCCAACCTTGCGGCGCCGCGCGGTGCGGCCGCCACCGACTCGCGCAAAGGCTGCCCACCATGTCTGACCTCCCTGGCTCCGCCACTCCCACCCCCATCCGTATCGACTTCGTCTCCGACGTTTCTTGTCCCTGGTGCGTGATCGGCCTGAAATCGCTGGAGCAGGCGCTGGACAAGTTGCGCGATACGGTCCAGGCTGACATCCACTTCCAACCCTTCGAGCTGAACGCCAGTATGCCGCCCGAAGGCGAGGATGTTGGCGAACACATCGCCCGCAAATACGGCTCCACCCCGGAACAGATGGCGCAGTCGCGTGTAGCGATCCGCGCGCGCGGCGAGCAGCTGGGCTTTACCTTTGCCATGGACAAGCGCGGCCGCATCTACAACACCTTCGATGCGCACCGTTTGCTGCACTGGGCCGGGCTGCAAGGGCGTCAGAAAGAACTCAAGATGGCGCTGTTCGACGCGTACTTCACGCAAGGCCAGGATCCGTCCTCGCACGAGGTGCTGCTGGCCGTGGCCGGCAAGGCGGGGCTCGATACCGTGAAAGCGGCCGAGGTGCTGGCCTCCGGCGCCTACGCGGACGAGGTGCGCGCGCAAGAGCAGTTCTACCAGCAGAACGGCATCAACTCGGTGCCCGCCGTCATCATCAACGAGCGCCACCTGATTTCCGGCGGCCAGCCGCCCGAGGTGTTTGAGCAAGCCTTGCGCCAGTTCATCAGCGGCGGCTGAACGGCGCGCCAATGGCGCGCGCCATGGCGGGTATTTTCGGCTACACTCGCTCCAGAGGGAGAATAGTCAAATGCCAACAGCCAGCTGGAATGGTATCGTCATCGCGCAAGCGGCCGACGATCAGGTGCAAATCGTTGAAAACAATGTGTATTTTCCTTTATCGGCGGTGACGCAGAACTACTTGCGTCCGAGCAGTCACACGACCATCTGCCCATGGAAGGGCACGGCCAGCTATTACGACCTCGTCGTCGATGGCCAGACGAATGCCAACGCCGCCTGGTATTACCCCCAGCCCAAGGATGGCGCCAAGCAGATTGCCGGCCACGTCGCCTTCTGGCGCGGCGTGAGCGTCGAGCGCTGACGCGCCATACTAAAATACTAAAAATAAACAGAAAGCAGACGATGGATTTACGCCTCGCCGTGTATCAACTTGCCTCGGACTATGCGCTCGATGCCCAACAAACCCGGCAGTTGCAGGAAGTGGCCGGCTTCCAGCGCGAACCTGCGCGCCTGGCCTACTGGCTGCCGCGCGGCGTAGCCGTGCTGGGTGCCGCGCTGCTGGGCATGGGCTTGATCTGCTGGGTCGCCGCCAACTGGGAAGACCTGGGCCGCATGGGCCGTTTTGCTCTGCTGCAAGGCGTGTTTGCCGCCGCCTGCGTGGGCGCGTTTGCCGTGCCCAAGGCGCGCGTGCCCTTGCTGCTGCTGGCCTTGCTGGCCATCGGTGGCCTGTTCGCGTATTTCGGCCAGACCTACCAGACAGGCGCCGATCCGTGGCAGCTGTTCGCCCTGTGGGCCGCGCTGGCTTTACCGCTGTGCCTGGTGGCGCGCAGTGACGTGCTGTGGACGCCGTGGATGTTGGTGCTGGCCACGGCCGCCGCCCTGTGGATGCAGGCGCATGCGCACCACAGCTGGCGCATCGATTCAACCGATCTGTCCATTTTCGTCAGCGGCTGGTTGGCCGTGCTGGCTGCGTGTGCGTTTGTGTCGCCCCTGCTGGCGCGCTGGACGGGCGCGGGCAGCTGGGCCTTGCGCCTGGGCCTGGTGCTGGCCACCATCCTCATCACGGGCGCGGCCGTCAGCGCCCTGTTCGGCAATGATATCGAATCACCGTACTGGGCCGGGCTGGGCTTGCTGGCCATCGCCGGCGTCCTGCTGGCCACGCGCCAGTTCTTTGACGTGTTCGGCCTGAGCGCCGTCGCGCTCGGTATCAACACCTTACTGGTAGGAGGGCTGACGCACTTGCTGTTCAATGGCCATGGCGATGACGTCAGCGTGCTGGCCATGCTGGGCTTGTTTGCCGCCGTGCTGCTGGCGCTGACTGTGCAAGGCATTCTGTGGCGCACGCGCCGGGAGGCAGCATGAATAACGTGAACCGCGCTGATGCGCTCGCCACCCTGATCGACGACGCCACGCGCGCCGGCCTGCTGCCGCCTGGTACCGGCCGGCCGGTGCAGGATGTGCGGCCGTGGCCGCTCGTGCTGATGACGGCCTTTGGCGCCTGGCTGGCCGCCATTCCCCTGATGATTGCGCTAGGCGTGGGCCTGGAAAGCGTCGTGCGCCACGGTCCTGGCGCGTATGTCGTGGCCGCCATCGTGCTGGTGGTCGCCGTGCTGCTGATCCGCATGCGCGGCGTGCCCTTGTTTGTCGAGCAGCTGGCCGTGCCCTGCCTGCTGGTGGGCGGCGGCTTGCTGGGCTATGCGCTGTACCGCGATTGCACGGCGCAGATGGCTTCCTCGCTGCTGTGCCTGGCATGCCTGGTGGTGGCAGCCGCCTTGCCGCGCGACTGGCTGCGCGTGCTGCTGGGATTGGTCGCCTGCGGCTTGCTGGGGCTGGGCATCGTCGATAGCACGCGCGAGTGGATTTTCGAGAACGACCCCACGCAATTGTATCTGGCCTGGATGCTGGCCCTGGCATTCTGGCTGGGTGCGCACTGGCTGCAGAAACAGGCTTTCAACGACGGCCGCGGCGCACCCATTGCCGCCTTCCTGGAATCGCTGTCGACGGGATGGGTATTGGCAATCTTGCTGGGCCTGGTCTTCTGGTCCGGTATGACCTTCATGCTGGGCGGTGCCTTGGGCGGTGGTGTTGCCGGCGACGTGGCGCGCGAAGTGACCCGGCACCAGGCCACTGCCTGGTATGCGCAGGTGTTGAATGGCGTGTCGCTCGTGCTGGCCACGGCGGCCGCTGCCTGGACGGGGTGGCGCTGGCCGGCGCTGCGCCAGTTACCCGCCATCGGCGTGGCGCTGGTGCTGGTCGTGCTGGCGTGGTTCATGCCGGCGTTGGGGCCCGTGCTGCTGATCCTCGCGTATTGTTTGACGAGCGGGCGCTCGCGCGTGGCCGTGGCGGCCGCGCTGGCGGCGGCGTGGATACTCGGCAGCTTTTATTACCAGCTGGCCTGGCCGCTGGCCAGCAAGGCGGCGTTGCTGGCCGTTGCTGGCGTCCTTCTGTGCGCCCTGTCGTGGCTGGCCACGCGCGGCGCGGTACTGCACCTGGTGGAAAGCCGGCCGGCGGGCGTGGCTGCCGGAGGCCGCGCCGCGCGCCTGGCCGTGCTGGGAGGCTTGCTGCTGGTGTTGCTGGTCGCCAATGGCGGCATCTGGCAAAAAGAGCAGCTGATTGCCAAGGGGGAGCCTATCTTCGTGGCGCTGGAACCCGTCGATCCCCGTTCGCTGATGCAGGGCGACTACATGAGCCTTAATTTCGTCAACCTCGGCGTCCTGTCCACGTTGGCCAGCGTGGACAGGGCGCTTGGCCGGCCCCTCGTGGTGGCCCGGCGCGATGTGCGTGGGGTAGCCGAGCTGCTGCGCCCGTACACCAAAGAGGCTCTGGCGCCCGGGGAATTCCTGCTCGAACTGACGCCGAAGGATGGGCGCTGGGTGCTGGTCAGCGATGCCTGGTTCTTCAAGGAAGGCGACGCGGCGCGCTGGGAAAAGGCCCGCTATGGAGAGTTCCGCGTGCTGCCCGACGGCCGTGCCTTGCTGGTGGGCATGCGTGGCCCGGAGCTGGAGAAACTGTAGCAGTTGTAGCGCAAGTAGTAGTGCAAGTTCGCGCCGGGACGGCCATCCTGTAAAATTGCCCGATGGATAATATTACGCATTCGGTCATCGGCCTCGGGGTCGGCGAACTGGTACACCGCAGCCTGCCGCCCGAGCCGCAAGCCCCCGCCCAGCGCACCCGGCGCGCGCTGTTTCTGTTTACGGCCTGGTTTGCCAGCAACGCGCCCGACCTGGACCTGGTGCTCACCCGGTTGCTGCCGCGCCCGTTCGGCTACATGTTGCACCACCGGGGCCACACGCATACCTTGTTGCTGGCCTTGCCGCAGGCGCTGCTGTTGCTGGCCCTGCTATGGCTGCTGTGGCCCGGTGCGCGCCGCCTGCTGAAAAGCAGTGGGCCTGCCCGGCTGGGCCTGGCGGCCTGCTTGCTGCTGGGATTCTGCTTGCACATGGGCATGGATTTCCTTAATTCCTATGGCTTGCACCCGTTTTACCCGTTTGACAGCCGCTGGCTGTATGGCGACATGGTCTTCATTGTCGAACCCATGTTCTGGGTGCTGCTGGGCGTGCCCGTGATCATGTCCTTGCACTACGGCATCGTCAAAAGCGTGCTGCTGGCCGCGCTGGCGGCGGCCCTGTGTTTCTTCACCTATCAAACCTATTTGGCGCCCGCCTCGCTGGTTGTCTTGCTGGGGCTGGGCGTGGTCCTGGCCGTGCTGCAAGGGCGGGCCGGCGAGCGGGGACGCGGAGCGCTGCTGCTGGCTTTCGCGCTGGCCACCACTTTTATTGGCACGCAGGGCGTGGCCTCGGCCGTCGGCCGTACGCGCATCGAGGCGGCCGTGCAGCGGCTCGATCCCGGCACGCGCGTGTGGGATGTGGCGATGACGGCGTTTCCCAGCAATCCGCTGTGCTGGATCTATGTCTCGCTCGACAGCAAGACAGACGTGTACACCTTGCGGCGTGGCACCCTGAGCCTGCTGCCCGAGTCGCTGGCGCCCGCCGCCTGCCCGGCCGGACTGGCCGAAACTAGCAAGCAAGGACAGCAACTGGCCCCTGGCATCGCCGTGTCCGCGCAGGCGGCGGGAAGCCTGGCCTCCTTGCGCGCCTTGCAGTCGGACAATTGCTTTGTGGACGCCTGGTTCCGCTTTGCCCGCATGCCCAGATTGAATGCGGACAAGCTGACGGATGTGCGTTTCAATCCCGGCATGCTGCCCAATTTTACGACCGTGGAGCTGCAGCACTTCCGTAGCCGCCCGTGTCCCGCCTACGTGCCGGGCTGGGACCGCCCCCGTGCCGACATGCTGGCGCTGCCCGATCAGGGGCGCGAATAGCGTAGATATTGCCTTGTGGAAAAAATATCGTGTGTGCGCTTACTTCGCCGTACCCGTGCGTGCGACAATTGCCAATTCGGCATGGATGCCGTCACTGACATGGACTGAACTATTTTGGAAGAGCAGCACGCCTTACCTTACTTGCGAGAAACCCTGCTGTTTCTCGCCCTGGCCGGGATTTTTATTCCGCTATTGCAACGCCTGAAGGTCAACCAGGTGCTTGGCTTCCTGGCCGTCGGCGCCCTGTTCGGCCCGTTCGGCTTTGGCCTGTGGGCAGGCGACTTCACGTGGCTGACGTATTTTTCGTTCGTGCGTGCCGAGCAGGTCAGCGGCCTGGCCGAGCTGGGCGTGATGTTTTTGATGTTCATGATCGGCCTGGAACTGTCGACGGAACGGCTGTGGGCGCTGCGGCGCTGGGTATTCGGCGCGGGCGTGGGGCAGGTGGCCGTCAGCGCCTGCCTGATCGGCGGCGTCGCGTACTACTTCGGCTTGTCGCTGGAAGCGTCGATCGTGCTGGGCCTGGTGCTATCGCTGTCGTCGACGGCCGTGGTGATGCAGCTGCTCACCGACCAGCGCTCCTTGCAGACGCCGGCCGGCCAGGCGGGCTTTTCCATTTTGATGTTCCAGGATTTGATGGTGGTGCCGCTGTTCATCCTTATCGATGTGTTCGCCAGTGGGCGCAGCGACGATCTGGCGTATCTGCTCAGCTTTGCTGCCGTGAAATCGGCGGGTGCCATCCTGCTGATCTATCTGCTGGGGCGCCGCGTGATCCGTCCGCTGTTCCAGTTTTTCGTCAAGAAACGCCAGCCCGACGTGTTCATGGCCCTGACCTTGCTCAGCACCCTGGGCATCGCGGGCCTGACGTATCTGGCGGGCCTGTCGATGGCGCTGGGCGCCTTGCTGGCCGGCTTGCTGCTGGCGGAAACGGAATTCCGCCATGAGGTGGAAGTGACGATCGAGCCCTTCAAGGGTTTATTGATGGGCTTGTTCTTCATGTCGGTGGGCATGCAGATCGACGTGCGCGAAATCCTCAAGTCGCCGATTTTGATTCCCCTGGCCGTGCTGAGCCTGTTTGCGGTGAAAACCCTGGTCATCAGCGTGATTTTCCGCCTCGGCGGCTTTCACTGGGGGCGCGCCGTGGAAACGGGCGTGCTGCTGGGGCAGGGCGGCGAATTTGCCTTCATCGTCGTCGCGTATGCGCTGGGTACGAAGTTGATCGGTCCGCAGGTGGCGCAATTTGTCATGCTGGTGGTGGGCCTGAGCCTGTTTGCCACGCCGGCGCTGGCCAAGGCGGCGCGCGCTTTCGGCAACTGGTGGGAAAAGCGCCACCACCATCAGCTGGCCGACCTGGCGCATGGCGCGCCGCCGCCGCAGGGCAGCACCGTCATCATCGCCGGTTTCGGCCGGGTGGGGCAGTTGCTGGCGAAGGTGCTGACGGAACAGGATATCGCGTATGTGGCGATTGAAAATGATGCGCGCCTGGTGACGACCCTGCATCCGCGCGGCTTTCCCGTGTATTTTGGCGATGCCTCGCGTGCGGAATTGTTGCAGAAAGTGAATGCGGACCGGGCCGCCGCGGTGGTGCTGACCATGGACCATGCGGCCTCCGTGCTGCATGCCGTGAAATCGATCCGCCGCGAATATCCGCAGTTGCCCGTGTATGCGCGCGCGCGCGACGAGGCACATGCGGTGGCCTTGATACAGGCGGGCGCCACCCTGGTCGTGCCCGAGGCGCTGGAATCGGCGCTGCAGCTGACGGCCACCGTGCTGCACACGGTGGGCCTGTCGGAGGCGCGCACGGCGGACATCGTGCAGGCCGAGCGCGACCGGCGTAATGCCGTGCTGCTGGCGAAAAAGCTGTCGTAGTGCAAGCATGCGTGTCGTCGTGCTTTGTAAATTATCTATACAATAATAGTATATGAGCACACTACCCACATGAAAGCCGCGACGAAGAGCGGAGCGGCACCCTTGACGCCGCAGCAACTGGCGGCGCAGGAAACGCAGCAAAAATTTGGCAAGCCCGAGCGAGGTTGGCGTGAGCAGGTGTACACCGTCATCTTCGAGGCGGAAACGCGCACGGGCCGCGCCTTCGACCTGCTGCTGATCGCCGCCATCCTGATCAGCGTGACAGTGGTCGTGCTCAGCAGTGTCGCTTCCGTTGCCGAGCGCTATGGCACCTGGCTGACGGCGCTGGAGTGGTTTTTCACCATTTTATTTACCATCGAATACTTTGCCCGCCTGTCGTGCCTGAAGCATCCGGTGCGCTACGCCAAGAGTTTTTTCGGCATTATCGATTTGCTGGCCATCGTGCCGACCTACATCGGCTTGCTGCTGCCGGGCGCGCATGTGCTGATCGACGTGCGCATTTTGCGCCTGCTGCGCATGTTCCGTATCCTCAAGCTCACGTCCTATGTGCATGAATACACGGTGCTTGGGCGGGCCTTGTTGGCCAGCCGGCGCAAGATCCTCATTTTCTTGTCTTTCGTCATGATGGTGGTCTTTCTGCTGGGCACCGTGATGTATGTCGTGGAAGGGCCGGATAACGGTTTCAGCAGTATCCCCACGTCGATATACTGGGCCATCAGCACCATGACCACGGTGGGATTCGGCGATATTACGCCGCGCACCGACATCGGGCGCACCATCGCTTCCCTGATGATGTTGCTCGGCTGGGGCATCCTTGCAGTGCCTACCGGCATTATCAGCGCCGAAATGACGGTACAGCGCAGTTCCAAGCTGGTCACCACGCGTACCTGCCCCACGTGCCTGAAAGAAGGGCTCGATGATGATGCCAATTTTTGCAAGAGCTGCGGTGTAGATTTGCCGCCGCTGGCACGCGATTAATTCATAAACCGCATTTACTTTACTTTTTTTAAGGCCAACATGATTCCAGTTCGCCTGATCGCGACGGGCAAAGCCGTGCCGTCTCACAGTGTCACCGCCGAAAGCCTGGACCTGAAATTGGGCCATCCGGCTGGCTACACCCTGCGCAAGAGCGGCGTGCTGTCGCGCTTTGTCGCCGCGCCCGATGAGTCGCAAAGCCAGTTGGGCGCCGCCGCCCTGCTCGACGCGCTGAAGAACGCCAGCCTGCGTCCATCCGACATCGACTTGCTGATCTGCGCCTGCGGCGTGCCCGAGCAAGCCTTGCCCAACACGGCCTGCTTCGTTGCCGAACATGCCGGCTTGCCGCCCGGCACGCAAAGCTTCGACGTCAATGCCAGCTGCCTCAGTTTCATGGCCGCTTTCCGCGTGGCCGCGTCCATGCTGGCGGGCGGCGCCTACCGCCGCATCGCCATCGTCTCGTCCGACCTCGCTTCGCGCGGGGTCGACTGGAGCGAGCCGGAAGCGTCGATGATCTTTGGCGACGGCGCCGCCGCCGTCATCGTCGAGCGGGGCGATGGCAGCGCCGGCATCCGCGCCTACAAGATGGGTACGTATCCGGAAGGGCGGCGTTACTGCGAAATCCGCGGCGGCGGCACCGAGCGCAACCCGCGCAACGGCTGCGAACCGGGCGACTATCTGTTCCGCATGGATGGCAAGGCCGTGTTCCGCCTAGCTGTCAAGGTGATGCCGGATTTCCTCGCGGAATTAATGGCGGAATCGGGCGCCGGCCTGGAAAAAGTCGATGTGGTCGTGCCGCATCAGGCCAGTCCGCTGGGCCTCGCGCATGCGGCGCGCATCCTCGACGTTCCCGATGCTAAAATCATCAAGATCTTTGAAACGCATGGCAACCAGGTGGCCGCGTCCTTGCCCACCGCCCTGCACGAGGCGGTGATGACGGGGCGGGCCGTGGCAGGCCAGCGTTTGCTGATGATGGGCACGGCCGCGGGCCTGACCATCGGCGGCATGATTCTTGATCTGTGAAGGTGGTGTGATGAGGCGGATACTGGTCACGGGAGCGACGGGCGGGCTGGGGCGCAATGCCGTGCGCACCCTGCTGGCGCAGGGCGTGGAAGTGCGCGCCACGGGCCGCAACGCTGCCGTGGGTCGCGAACTGGAGCGCATGGGTGCGCAATTCGTCGCGCTTGATCTGGCGCAAGCATCGCCGCGCCAGGTCGATGAGCTGGTGCGCGGCATGGATACCGTCTGGCACTGCGCCGCGCTGTCCTCGCCATGGGGCCCCGAGCGCGACTTCATCGCCGCCAACGTGACGGCTACGGGCCAGTTGCTGCGCGCGGCCGCCAGCCTGCACGTGGCGCGCTTCGTGCACATCTCCACCCCGGCCATCTATTTCGATTACCACAACCGCTACGAAGTGCCGGAAACCTTCCGCCCCGACGCCTTTGTCAACGCGTATGCGCGTAGCAAGGCGATGGCGGAAAAACTGGTGCAAGAGTCGGTGGACCGCCATCGCGGCATGACCTGCGTGATCCTGCGCCCGCGCGCCATCTTCGGCCCGCACGACCAGGTGCTGATCCCGCGCCTGGCGCGCGTGCTGCAGCAGCGCGGCGGCAAGCTGCCGCTGCCCAATGGCGGCGCGGCCACCATCGACATCACCTATGTGGACAATGTCGTGCACGCGATGTGGCTGGCCACCGTGCACAAGACCATCGCTTCCGGCGCCGCCTTCAACATCACGAATGGCGAACCGGCGCGCCTGTGCGACATTTTGCGCACGCTGTTCTGCGAGCATCTGCAGCAGCCGTTCCAGATCGTCAGCGTGCCCTACCGCGTGCTCGCGCTGGCCGCGCGCCTGATGCAGTTCGCTTCGCGTTTTACACGCCGCGAGCCTTCCCTCACGCCCTACAGCATTGGCGCGCTCAGTTTCGACATGACGCTCGATAATGCCAAGGCGCGCAAGGTGCTCGGCTACCGTCCCATCGTCAGCCTGCAGGAAGGCATCGCCCTGACGGCGCAGTGGATGCGCCAGGAAGCGGCGGCGCACAAGGTGGGCAAGGAGCGCAATGGCTAGCATTACCGCGTTTCGCGTCGGCCACTGCACCCACCCGTCCTGCATGGTCTTGAAAGGCAGCGGGCTGGCCAGCCGCTGCTTCCCCTCGCGCGCCTACCTGATCGAAACGCGCGCTGGCCTGTACCTGTGGGATACCGGTTACGCCGAGCACTTCCGCGCCGCCACGTCGAAAGGCGTGTACCGCATGTACGCGTGGGTGACGCCGATTTCCTTCGATGCGCACGAATCCCTGCACGGCCAGCTGCGCGCGCATGGCGTCTCACCCGGCGACATCCACACCTTGTTGCTGTCGCACTTCCACGCCGACCATATCGCCGGCCTGCGCGACTTTCCCGGCGCGCGGCTGATGGCCTCAAAACCGGGCTGGGACGCCGTGCGCGGCCTGTCCGGCGTGGCCGCCGTGCGCCAGGCCTTCGTGCCCGAGCTGCTGCCGTCCGACATTGCCGACCGCCTGGCTTTCGTGGACAGCGTGCCCGAAACGGCCTTGCCGGCGGCCCTGCTGCCGTTTACGCACGGGCGCGACGTCAGCGGCACGGGCGAGATTTATATCGTCGACCTGCCGGGCCACGCCATCGGCCATCTCGGCGCCTTCGTGCTGCAGGACGGCGGCTGGACCTTGCTGGCGTCGGATGCGGCCTGGGTGCCGGAAAGTTTCCGGCAGCTGCGCGGGCCATCGGAACTGTCGTTCATCATCCAGCACAAGCGCGCGCCGTATTACGCCACCCTGAACCGCTTGCACCAGTTGCACCAGTCAGGCAATGCGCAGATCCGCATCACGCATGAAGACACCGTCGACTATATTGCAGTGGCGGGTCGCCAGTGAAGCGTATTTTCTGGCTGTTATTGGCGTACTGGCGCACGCGCCGCCTGCGCTTTGCGGACCGCGCGCAGCTCGACGCCTATCAGCAGGAGCAGCTGGCCCGTTTCATCGATGTGCTGTGCGCGCGCAGCAGCTACTTTGCGCCGTACCGCAAGCTGCCGCTGGCGCAATGGCCGACGATGAACAAGGCGCTGATGCTGGAACACTTCGATGCCATGAACACCGAAGGAGTTACCTTGGCGCAGGCGATGGACGCGGCCATGGCGGCCGAGCATAGCCGCGACTTCACGCCCGCCGTGGGCGACATCACTGTGGGGCTATCGTCGGGCACCTCGTCGCGTCGCGCCGTGTTTACCGTCAGTCCCCGCGAAAAGGCCCAATGGGCGGGCGTGATGCTGGCCAAGGCGCTGCCCGACGGCCTGTTTTCCGGAGAACGGGTGGCGCTGTTCCTGCGCGCGAACAGCAATCTGTACACGGCCGTGCGTTCGCCGTGGCTGACCTTTGCCTTTTACGATTTGTTCGAACCGTTCGACAGCCTGTGCGCGCAGCTTGCGCAATATCAACCCACCGTCATCGTCGCGCCGGCCCAGGTGCTGCGCCAGCTGGCCTTGCGCGTCATCGATGGCAGCCTGGCGCTGGCGCCAAAAAAAGTCATCTCGGTGGCCGAAGTGCTGGAAGCGCAGGACCGCGCGCTGATCGTGCAGGCGTTCGGCGCCGTGCATGAAATCTACCAGGCCACCGAGGGTTTCCTCGCCAGCAGTTGCGAACACGGCGTGCTGCACCTGAACGAGGAATACGTACATATCGAGCCGCAGTGGCTGGACGCTGAACGGCGCCGTTTCGTGCCCGTGATTACCGACTTTACGCGCATTACGCAGCCCATCGTGCGCTATCGCCTGGACGATATCCTGCTCGCGCGCGCTACGCCATGCCCGTGCGGCCGCGCCACACGCGCCATCGATGGCATCGAGGGCCGCTGCGACGACATGCTGTTCTTGCCATCCTTGCCATCGGCGCGCGGCGGCGCACCGGTCGCCGTGTTTGCCGACGTGCTGACGCGGGCGTTCGCGCAAGCCTTGCCGCCGGATGCCGACTACCGCCTGCAGCAGTCGGGCGATTGTTCGTTGCAGCTGCATGCAGCCCTGGACGACGCTGGCCTGGCCGCCCTGCGCGCGCACCTGGCAACGGTGCTGCAGGGCCTCGGTGTGGCGGTCGATGGCCTGGCCTGGACGACGAGCGCCGAACTGCCTCCCTTTGACCCCACCATGAAACGGCGCCGCATCCGGCGCCTTGCAAGCGCATGAATTCCTCTTCCATGACTGTACGCAGCCGCCTGCTGCACCTGCTGGCCGGCTGGGGCAGCGTCGGCCTCGTGTATTTTTCCAGCGACCTGCTGCAAGGGCAGGGGGTACTCTTGCCTGAAACGGGCATCGACCGCGCTATTGCCTACAGTGACGCCGCCATCTGGCTGTACCTGTCCTTCTTCATCCTGATCCCGTACGCCTATCTGGTGGCCGATGCGGCCCGCGTGCGCTGGCTGGCGCGCGCCATGGCGCTTTCCGCGCTGGCTTGCGGCGTGGTCTTCCTGCTGTACCCGACCACCCTCGCGTATCCGCCCGTGGGTGACGGCAGTGCCTGGAGCACGCAGGCGCTGCGCATGCTGCAGGCGGCGGACTCCGCGCAAAACTGCCTGCCATCGCTGCATGGCGCCCTGACTTTGTTGTGCGTGTGGGCCTTGTGCGACAAACGCCACCTGCTGCGCTCCGCGCTGGCCGTGGTGTTGGGCGTGGCCATCTGCTACGCCATCATCGCCTTGCGCCGGCATGTGAGCATCGACCTGGCCGCCGGCCTGGCCGTGGGCGTGGCTGGCGGCATGCTGGCGAAAATGCAGGTATTCTGGGCTGCCCGGCGCGCCATTTCTACTGAAACCGCATCATGATGAATCCCTTTGCCCTGTCTTTTCTTGTCATGCTGTCCTTCGTGCTGGCCGAACTGCTGATCCTGAAATGGGTGCGCAAGACGCCTGTGCCGTGGAAGGACGTCATCTTCAACCTCAATTCCGGCCACATCCTGATGTGGGTCTTCCGCGGCGTGGAAGTGGCGGCCTTCGCCCTGCTGCTGCGCCATGTGAACCTGCACATCGTCGACCGGTGGCCGGTGGCCGCGCAATGGGTGTTCGCTTTTTTTGCCTGGGACCTGTGCTTTTACTGGATGCACCGGCTGCACCATAAAATCCCCTTGCTGTGGGCCGTGCACGTGGTGCACCACCAGGGCGAGCATTTCAACCTGTCGCTGGGCGTGCGCAATTCCTGGTATTCGTCGCTGACGAATTTCCCCTTCATCGCCATCCTGGCCGTGCTGGGCGTGCCGCTGGAAATCTTCCTCGTCGTCTCGTCCCTGCATTACACGGTGCAGTTCTATAACCACAATGCGCTGGTGAACAAGTCCGGCATCCTCGACAAATTCATGGTCACGCCCTCGCACCACCGCGTACACCACGGTACCGACAAGCGCTACATCAACCGCAATTTCGGTGGCACCCTACTGCTGTGGGACAGGCTGTTCGGCAGCTTCCAGCCCGAACTCCAGGGCGTGGAAATGCGCTATGGCGTGAAGGGCATGACACCCACGCACAACCCCCTGTTGGCCAGTAACGGAAAGCTGTTCAAATGGCTGCGCGCGCGCTTCCCCCACTGGCAATCGTGCGGCACTTTCGAGGTGCCCGAACTGTTCATCGGCAGCGGCGGCGTGATCCTGTTTGGCCTGGTGATCTATTACGTCAACCATGAAGCGGCGCTGGCGGGCGCGCAGCAGGCCATCCTGTTCGCGCTGATCTTTGGCGGCACCCTGGCGATGGGCGGCCTGTCGGATGCGCGCCGCTGGGGCGCCATCGCCTGGGTCGCCATCGCCGTGGCCTTGCCGCTGCTGTTCCTGGGCTGGTATGGCGCGCGCGACGCCTGGGGCATGGTCTTCCTGGCCGCGCTGCTGGCGCATGGCCTGGACGGCGCACGCCGCCTGTGGTGGCCGGCCGCGGCGGGGACGCGCGCGTGACGCCTGTACCTCCTTTGCCGCCGCTGCGCTTCCAGCCCGCGCGCGATTCCGCCTTCCGCCGCGAACTGCGCGCGCGCGCCGACGCCTACCTGGCGGACGAAGGAAAACACCGCTTTGGCGACGCGCGGCTGCATGCGAAAACCGTCTTCCTGACCACGCTGACGGTGGGGCTGTATGCGCTGGCCTTGAACGCCGACAGCACCTTGGCCTTTGTCGGCAGCTATGTCGCTTGCCTGGTGACGGCCATGGCGCTGGCCATGAATACCCTGCACGACGCGGCCCACAGCGCCGTCTTCCGCCAGGGACGCCTGAACCGCATCCTGATCCGCCTGGTGGGCTTGCCCGTGGGCGTGGACACGGATTTCTGGACCATCCGCCACGTGCATTTTCATCACACGTATGCCAACGTGGAGGGCTATGACCTCGACACGGAACCGAATCCCTTCCTGCGCCAGACACCGTACCAACGCTGGTCACCCCAGTACCGCTATCAATACCTGTACTGGCCCGTGGTGGCGGCCCTGTCGCTGCCTTATTTGAACTGGTATGGCGACTGGCTGGACCGCTTCGGCAAGACGCCCGTGGCCGCGCACAGTCGCCTGCAGGGCTGGCGCGGCTGGCTGTCTTTCCTGGGCTGGAAACTGGGTCACGTGGCGCTGGTGCTGGCGCTGCCCATGTGGGTGCTGCAGCAGCATGGCCCGGGCTGGGGCGTGGTGCTGGGCGCGTATTTCGTGGGCCAGATGATCGCCTCGTGCGCACTGGTGGCGCTGATCCTCGGCACGCACTGGGCTGAAGTGGAGTTTTTCCAGCCGGGGCAAGACGGTACCCTGCCGCACGACTGGTACCAGCACACGTTTTATACGGCTTGCGACTGGACGCCGAAACCGCGCCGCCTGCGCTGGCTCGGTTACTGGCTGGGCGGCTTGAATCTGCATCTGACGCACCATTTGTTCCCCACCTGGAACCACCGCCACTACCCGGCGTTGGCGCGCATCGTGGCTGAACTCGCGCCGCGCCACGGCCTCGTGTACCGCGAACTGGGCTATGGCCAGCTGCACGCCTCGCAGCAGCGCTTCCTGCGTGCCATGGGCCGGCCACCCGCAAAGTCCTGACGAATCGTGCTTGACTCGGTTTCTGTTCTGCCTTACATTTCTGTAATAACAGAAATAAGAGAAAATCATGGAACTGAGTCCAACTACGCAAAAATATATTTTGCACTGGGGCGAGATGGGCACCCGCTGGGGCGTCAACCGCACGGTGGCGCAAATTCACGCGCTGCTGTTCCTGGCCAACGAACCACTGACGGCGGAAGACATCGCGGCCAGCCTGAACGTGGCCCGCTCGAATGTCAGCAACAGCCTGAAGGAATTGCAAAGCTGGGGCCTGGCGCGCATCACGCACGTGATGGGGGACCGGCGCGACCACTTCGTCGCCCTGCAGGATGTGTGGGAAATCTTCAGGGTCATCATGGAAGAGCGCAAGCGGCGCGAGATTGACCCCACCCTGACGGTGCTGCGCGAATGCGCCATCGAGGGCGAGCACGATACGGCGATTCCACCAGAAACACTGGCGCGCATGGGCGAAGTGCTGGCCTTCCTGGAAATGCTCAGCAGCACCTACAGCGACTACAAGAACCTGCCGCCGGCGACCCTGCAGCGCATGCTGTCCATGGGCGGCAAGGTGGCCAAGTTCCTCAGCCCGGAAGAAAAACCAGGCAAGCGCGGAAAATCATGAACGGCCCGTCCGAAGGGGAACTGTTCAAGAAGGTGATGGGCGAGAAATGGCTCACCCTGCACCCGGACATCCGCCGCCGCTTCGAAAAAAATCCCGCGCCGGGCCAGCCCCTGTACTACCGGGGCGAACTCAGTGAACTCACCAGTTCGTGCCTGGGCAAGGTACTGGGATGGCTCACGCGCCCCTTCATCGGCGGCGCCTTGATTCCGTATGACGATCACGACTTCCCCGTGGATATCGAAGTCTATTCGCGCCCCGGCTGCGTCTACATTTTCAAGCAGCGCACCTACCGCCTGCACGGCCGCGCGCCGATCCGCTTCACGTCCTACATGGCCGAAAGCGAGAAGGGCGAAGTACTCGAATACGTGGGCATGGGCCTGGGCATGAAGCTGCTGCTCCATGTCGAGGATGGCAACCTGCACTTCACCAGCGACGGTTATTTTTGGGATCTTTTCGGCTGGCGGATGCCACTTCTCGGCGTGCTCACGCCCGGCAAGACCTATCTGTGCCACCGCAATGAGACGCCGCAGCAGTTCAACATCCGCATCGAGATCCGCCACGCCCTGTTCGGCACCACGTTTACGCAAGTGGGCGTGTTCCGCGAATCCGCTGCACCGGAGCATCACAAGGAGACACCATGAATACACATTTGCTGGCCCTGCAACTGATGGCGGCGCAAGGCTGCCTGGGCGCCTTCGACACCATCTACCACCATGAAATCACGGAGGCGCTGCCACAAAAGGCCTCGGCGCGCCTGGAATTGACCATCCACGCGACCCGCGCCCTGATCTACAGCCTGCTGTTCGTCGGCCTGGCGGCATGGGAATGGCATGGCGCCTGGGCCTGGGTACTGGTGATCGTCTTTGGCGTGGAAATCGTGCTGACCCTGTGGGATTTCGTGGTGGAAGACCAGACCCGCCTCTTGCCCGCCACGGAGCGGGTCACGCACACGGTGCTGGCGATCAATGCAGGCGCCTTCATCGCCCTGCTGGCTCTGAACAGCAGCGAGTGGGCGAACCTGCCGACGGCCCTCGTGTGGCAGCCGTATGGCTGGCTCAGCGTCTTCCTCGCGCTGTGCGGCGTGGGCGTGGGCCTGTCCGGCCTGCGCGACGCGTATGCCGTGTGGCAGCTGGGCCGGCGCAAGGTGCAGGAGAAGGCAGAGCAAGAGGAGCACCTGAGCTTTGCCGCCACGCCGCAAACCGTGCTGGTGACGGGCGCCACGGGTTTCATCGGCCAGCAACTGGTGGCCGCCTTGCTGGCCGATGGCCATGCGGTGACGGTGCTGACGCGCCAGCCGAAACAGGCCGCGTGGACGTTCGATGGCCAGGTGCGCTGCATCGCGGCGCTGGACGAATTATCGGATGCGCAACGCATCGACATGGTCGTGAATCTGGCCGGCGCGCGCATCGTCGGGAAGCGCTGGACGCCAGCGCGCAAAGCCGCCTTGCGCCGCAGCCGCGTCGCGCTGACGCAGGAACTGGTGGCGTGGATCGCCCGCGCGCAGCACAAGCCGCGCGTGCTGCTGTCGGCGTCGGCCATCGGCTACTACGGCGTGCAGCCGCGGGGCGACACGACGCAGCTCGATGAAGACAGCGCGCCGCAAGCCATCTTCATGTCGCAGCTGTGCCAGGAGTGGGAAGTGGCCGCGCGCCAGGCGCAGCAATATGGGGTGCAGGTGGGCTGCATGCGCTTTGGCCTCGTGTTCGGCCACCAGGGTTCGCTGCCGCAGATGCTGCTGCCGATACGCTTCGGCGCGGGCGGCCCGCTGGGCAGCGGCAAGCAGTGGGTCACGTGGGTGCATGTGCGCGACGTGATACGCGGCATGGCCCATTTGGCGCGCCGCAGCGAAGAAGGTGCGGTGAGCGGCGCGTATAACTTCTGCGCGCCGGAAGCCATCGAGCAGCGCCGTTTCGCCCAGGTGGCGGGCGCGGTGCTGCACCGCCCCAGCATCATGCCCACGCCAGCCTTCGTCATGCGCGCCTTGCTGGGCGAGCAAGCCGACTTGCTGCTGGAAGGCCAGCGGGTCGCCCCGCGCCGGATGCTGGCCGACGATTTTGTTTTCCGCCATCCGCAGCTGGAAGGCGCGCTGCGCAGCCTGTAGCCTGGCGTAGAATGGGGCATTGGAGATGCATTGGAGCACAATCTATGCCCCGCTTCAGCCATACGATAGACAGCCATACCTATGCCTACACCAGCCTGAAAGAGCTGCTGGCGAAGGCCACGCCGCTGCGTTCGGGCGATGTGCTGGCGGGCGTGGCGGCCGCCAGCGCGCAGGAACGGGTGGCGGCGCAGCTGGCGCTGGCGGACGTGCCGCTATCGCTGTTCCTCAACGAGGCGCTGGTGCCGTACGAAGACGATGAAGTCACGCGTCTGATCATCGATAGCCACGAGCGCGCCGCGTTTTCCCCCATCGCGCACCTGTGTGTGGGCGATTTCCGTGACTGGCTGCTTGATGACGCAACGGATACGCAAACGCTGGCCCGCGTCGCCGCTGGCATCACGCCGGAAATGGCGGCGGCCGTGTCGAAACTGATGCGCTTGCAGGACCTGGTGCTGGTGGCCCGCAAGTGCAAGGTCGTCACGGCCTTTCGCAATACCCTGGGCCTGGAGAGCCGTTTATCCACGCGGTTGCAGCCGAACCACCCGACGGACGACGCCACCGGCATCGCCGCCTCCATCCTCGATGGGCTGATGCTGGGCAGCGGCGACGCCGTGATCGGCATCAATCCCGCCACCGACAATGTGGCGCAAGTGGTCTCGCTGCTGCACCTGCTCGACGCCGTCATTGGCCAGTACCAGATTCCCACCCAGTCCTGCGTGCTCACGCACATTACGAATACCCTGGAAGCGATACGCCGCGGCGCGCCCGTCGACCTGGTGTTCCAGTCGGTGGCGGGCACGCAGGCGGCCAACCGCAGCTTTGGCATCGACTTGTCGCTGCTGGCCGAGGGGCAGGCGGCGGCCCTGTCGCTGGGGCGCGGCACGGTGGGCAACAACGTCATGTATTTCGAGACGGGGCAGGGCAGCGCCCTGTCGGCCGGCGCGCACCATGGCATGGACCAGCAAACGTGCGAGGCGCGCTCCTATGCGGTGGCGCGCGCGTATCAACCGCTTCTGGTCAATTCGGTGGTGGGTTTCATCGGCCCTGAATATCTGTACGATGGCAAGCAGATCATGCGCGCGGGGCTGGAAGACCATTTCTGTGCCAAGCTGCTGGGGCTGCCCATGGGCTGCGACGTGTGCTACACCAACCATGCGGAGGCGGACCAAGACGACATGGACGCCTTGCTGACCATGCTGGGCGTGGCCGGCTGTAATTTCATCATGGGCGTGCCGGGCGCGGACGACATTATGCTTGGCTACCAGAGTACCTCGTTCCACGACGCCCTGTACGCGCGCCGCGTGCTGGGCTTGCGTCCCGCGCCAGAATTCGCAGCCTGGCTGGCGCGCATGCGGATCACGGATGCGCTGGGTCGCCTGAACACGGTGTTGGCACCGGCCTTCCAGGCTGCCCTGCTGCGCCTGGGCGACTAGGGAGGAAGCATGGACGAAACCAGGCCGTGGCAGGCCCTGCGCGCGCATACGGCGGCGCGCATCGCGCTGGGACGTAGCGGCGTGAGCGTGCCGACCCGCGCACAGCTGGCGTTTCAGCTGGCCCACGCACAGGCGCGCGACGCGGTGCACCTGGCGCTCGACGGCGAGGCCCTGGCACGCGCCTTGGCCGCGCAGGGGCAAGACTGCGTGCAGCTGCACAGCGCCGCCGCCACGCGCGCCGTCTACCT
Organism: Janthinobacterium lyxosi; assembly: GCF_051380665.1. Taxonomy (NCBI): domain Bacteria; kingdom Pseudomonadati; phylum Pseudomonadota; class Betaproteobacteria; order Burkholderiales; family Oxalobacteraceae; genus Janthinobacterium; species Janthinobacterium lyxosi. Next base: position 12,732 of record NZ_JBNYXM010000022.1, on the reverse strand, counting down.
GCAGCGGCCCGACCTGGGGCGCCGGCTCGACGACGCTTCGCACGCGCGCCTGGAGGTCGGTGCTACGGGAGTCGACCTGGCACTGGTGGCGGCCGATGGCCTGTCGGCGCTGGCCGTGCAGCGCCACGCGGCGCCGTTCCTGGCGGCCTTGCGCGAACGGCTGGCGCTGGAAGCGTGGACGCTGTCGCCGCTGCATATCGTGGCGCAGGGGCGGGTGGCCATCGGCGACGAGGTGGGGCAATTGCTGCAAGCGAAGGCTGTGCTGGTGCTGATCGGCGAGCGGCCCGGCCTGAGTTCTCCGGATAGCCTGGGCCTGTACCTGACATGGGCGCCAAAAGTGGGCTTGCTGGACGAGCGCCGCAACTGCATTTCGAACGTGCGCCCCGAGGGGCTGGCGTATGCGCAGGCGGCGTACCGGCTGCACTACCTGCTGTCGCAGGCATTTACCAGGCAGCTGTCGGGCGTGGCATTGAAGGATGAAACGGTGGAAGAGGGTAGCGTGGCGGTGGGCCGGAATTTTTTGCTGGCGAAGTAGGCGCTGGAGAAAAAACGACAAACGGCAGGGGACAGGCCCGGCGGGACTGTCCCCAAACGATTAAACTTCGCGGATTTCGTCCAGCGGCCAGCGCGGGCGCACATTGAACGAATAATCGTGCTTGGCAGCGTTCGGGTTGATTTGCAGGCGCATGGCGCCGGCAAAGGCGATCATGGCGCCGTTATCGGTACAGAATTCCAGCTCCGGGTAATACACCTTGAAACGCTTCTTGGCGGCGGCCGCGTTGAGCGAGGCGCGCAGCTGCGCGTTGGCGCCCACGCCGCCGGCGATCACCAGGCGCTTCAAGCCCGTGTGCTTCAGGGCTGACACGCATTTGGCCGTCAGCACGTCGACGATGGCGTCGACGAAGCCGCGCGCGATATTCGCCTTGTCCTGCTCGCAGATATTGGCGATGACTTTTTCTTCATGGTTCTTCACCACCGTCAGCACGGCGGTCTTCAGGCCGGAGAAACTGAAATTGAAATCCTTCGAGTGCAGCATCGGGCGTGGCAGTTTATACGCCAGCGGGTCGCCGAATTCGGCCAGGCGCGAAATGGCGGGGCCGCCCGGATAACCGAGGCCCAGCAGCTTGGCCGACTTGTCGAACGCCTCGCCGGCCGCATCATCGAGCGTTTCGCCCAGCATCGTGTACTGGCCAACGCCATCGACGCGCATCAACTGCGTATGGCCGCCCGACACCAGCAGCGCGATGAAGGGGAATTCCGGCGGCTCGGACGCCAGCAGCGGCGACAGCAGATGGCCTTCCAGGTGGTGGATGCCGAGCACCGGCTTGTTGATGGCCAGGCCCAGGCTGCAGGCAACGGAGGAACCGACCAGCAGCGCGCCGGCCAGGCCCGGGCCTTGCGTGTAGGCGATGGCGTCGATCTCGGGCAGGGTGATGCCGGCCTTGGCCAGGGTTTCTTCCAGCAACGGGATGGCGCGGCGGATATGGTCGCGCGACGCCAGTTCCGGCACCACGCCGCCATATTGCTCGTGCATGGCTACTTGCGAGTAGAGGGCGTGCGACAGCAGGCCGCGTTGCGTGTCGTACAAGGCCAGGCCGGTTTCGTCACAGGAGGATTCGACGCCAAGAACAATCATGAAGGTGCTAAATAGGGAGGAGTAATCCGCCATTGTAAAGGAAAGCCGGGCACTCCACCGTGCGGCCGGCGCACCATTTCGGCGGCAGTGTGCACTTGCGCAGTGCGCCGCGGGTCGGTTGTACCCGCGATTCTGGCTGCTTTGCGCCTGTGTCGGCACTGGCACCGCTCTTGCTTAGAGAGGCGTGTGCCTTTCTCAAGGGAGCTAGCAATGTCGGAACAATGGAGAATGATTTGCCGCCTGAAGGACATGCCGCTGGCCGGCGCGCGCATGGTGCAGCGGGGCCTGGCCTGGCAGGACTTGCCCGGCGTGGCGCTGTTTCGCACGGTGGATGACGCGGTGTACGCGCTGCTCGACACGGTGCCCGGCCTGGGCGGTCCGCTGGCGCACGGAGTACTGATGGAGAAAAACCTGATGGGGCCGAAGAACAGCTGGATCATCGAGCTCGATTCGGGCCGCCTGGTGGCGCCGGTGCAGGGCATGGCGCGTATGTACGCCGTGCGCATCATGGACGGGCGTATCTACCTGGACGTCAATGAACTCAATACCCCGGCCAGCAAGGCCGAACAGGCGCTGGCGGGATCGTTCGCCGTGCTGCCGCATGTGCAGATGGCATAATGAAGGGAGAAGCAAAAACGGCGCACAGGGCGCCGTTTTTCGTATCCGCGAGAGCCTTACGCCGGGCGGCTTAACAAGTGCGCATGCGCATCGCGCAGCATGGTGGCCGTCGTATCCCAGTCGATGCAGCCGTCGGTGACGGAGCAGCCGTAGGTCAGTTGCGACAGGTCTTGCGGAATCTTCTGGTTGCCGCTGACGATGTTCGATTCGATCATCACGCCCACCAGCGAGCGGTTGCCCTGGCGAATCTGGTTGACCACGTCGGCCATCACCAGCGGCTGCAGTTCCGGCTTTTTGTAGCTGTTCGCGTGCGAGCAGTCGACGACCAGATTGGCCGGCAGCTTGGCCTTGGCCAGCGCCTGTTCGGCGATAGCGATCGAGACCGAATCGTAGTTCGGACGGCCATCGCCGCCGCGCAGCACCACGTGGCCGTACGCGTTGCCGCGCGTGCGCACGATGGCCACATTGCCTTCGGCGTTAATACCCAGGAAGGAGTGCGGGTGCGCCGACGACAGGATCGCGTTCACGGCAATGCTGATGTCGCCATCGGTGCCGTTCTTGAAGCCCACCGGCGTCGACAGGCCGGACGACATTTCGCGGTGCGTCTGCGATTCCGTGGTGCGCGCGCCGATGGCCGTCCAGGCGATCAGGTCGCCCAGGTATTGCGGCGAGATCGGGTCCAGCGCTTCGGTGGCGGTGGGCAGGCCCAGTTCGCACACATCGAGCAGGAACTGGCGCGCCTTTTCCATGCCTTCGTTGACCTTGAACGAGTCGTCCATGTACGGGTCGTTGATATAACCCTTCCAGCCCGTGGTGGTACGCGGTTTTTCGAAATACACGCGCATCACCAGCAGCATCGTATCCTTGACTTCCTCTTGCAGCGCCTTCAGGCGGCGCGCGTAATCGAGGCCGGCGACGGGGTCGTGGATGGAGCACGGACCGACGACGACGAACAGGCGCTGGTCCTTGCGGTCGATGATGTTGCGCAGCGCTTCGCGGCCGCGGCTGACGGTGTCGAAGGCGCTCTCCGACAGTGGCAGCTTGGCGTGCAGTTCGGCCGGTGTCGGCATGGGCGCGAAGGAGGTGACGTTGATATTTTCGATGTCTGGCGTATTCATGATTCTGGCTCGGCTTTCGCTATTGCGTTCTTTAAGAGGCAATAGTGTAGCGGAAATGCGGCCTAGCGGCGGGGATGGGGCCAAAACGGGAATGCATGAGTTGTTTTTATGGCAGGGCCGGCACGCCGCCCCCCCACCTGTGCACTCAATGGCCGCCGGCCAGGCTGGCGCCAAAGGTGTAGCGGGCGATGCGCTGGTAGTTGCCGGCCAGTTCAGGCGGTCGTGGCAGGCCGGGGTGGCGTCGCACATGCTCGAGGATGGCGCTTTCGTGCTGGCGTATCTGTGCGTCCAGGCAGGCGATTTGCTGGCGCACGAGGGCGTGCAGCGCATGCTGGCCGGCCCGCAGAGATGCATCGAGGCGCGCCGACTCCTGCTGGCGCACGCCTTCCATGGCGTGCAGGCGGCGCAGCCATAGCCGCAGTTCCACGTAGGCGGGCGAGGGCGGCGTCCAGCGCGCGGGGCGCCTGTCCTGGCCGTAGTTGGCCAGCACCGCGGCGCTGTGCGCTGCATCCTTGGGCAAGCCCTGGCTGCGGATATATTCTTCCAGCTGCGCGGACTGTGCATCGCAGACCAGCATGCCCATGTCGGCCAGCACGCGGGCGGCGACCTCGCTATACGGTGCGTCCAGGCGCATGCAGACGCGCAAGCCCATGATGGTGACGTCGTTCCTTTGCAGCCAGCTGCGCAGCCAGCGGTAGCCGGCCACGTCGTTTTCCAGCACCTTGCACAGCACTTCGCCACCTGAGAGCAGCACGGCTTTCAGCAGCAGCTTGCTCGTTTCGATGCCGACGAAGGCGCTTTCCTGTTTGATCGCGTGTTCCATGATGAGTCCTCCCGTGCAGTCTTATACGTAGCGGCGGCGCGTCTGGATGCAGTCGCGCTGCACATTCCCCAAAGAAATATGTTGAGAGACTGTTGCATTGGCGCCTACGCCGTCCATCAGCCCGTCTGCAGGGGAAAAAATCCGTGTAAGCTGGCGCCATGACGACTGTATCCATCCCCCATACCGATGTGGCCGGTGAGCCATTTCCCGCTGCACGTTTCATCAAGGAAATAGGACGCGGCAAGAACGGCGCGCGCAGCATGACGCGTGACGATGCTCGTGCCCTGTACCGCGCCATGCTCGAGGGCCGCGTGTCTGACCTGGAACTGGGCGGCATTTTGTTATCCATGCGCATCAAGGGCGAGTCCGTGGACGAGATCGCCGGCTTCCTCGACGCGGCCGAAGCCTCGTTCGCCCCACTGGCCGCGCCGGCCGGCGAATTTGCCCCGATCATCATTCCCAGCTACAACGGCGCGCGCAAGATGGCCAATCTGACGGCTTTGCTGGCGCTGCTGCTGACGCGCGCGGGCGCACCCGTGCTCGTGCATGGCGTGACGAGCGACCCGGGCCGCATCACCACGGCCGAAGTGCTGGCCGCGCTGGGCGTGCCGGCCTCGCTGGACCATGCGCAAGCCGAGGCCGCCATGGCGCGCGGGGAAGTTGCCTTCCTGCCGATAGCGTCACTGGCGCCGCGCCTGGCACACATGCTGTCGCTGCGGCGCGTGCTGGGGGTGCGCAATTCCACACATACCTTGGTGAAAATCATGCAGCCGTTTGCCGGACCCGCCCTGCGTCTGGTGTCGTACACGCATCCGGAATACCTGGAAATGCTCGGTGAATATTTCCTGACGGCATCTCCGTCGGGACGCGGCGACGCTTTCCTGATGCGCGGCACGGAAGGCGAGACGGTGGCCAACGCCAACAAGGCGCAGCAGATCGACTGGTTCCATGGCGCCCTGCGTACGGTGCTGGTGGAAAAACAGTTGCTGGTGGAAGAGTTGCCGCATTTGCCGGCCGAGCGCGATGCGGCCACCACGGCCGAATGGATCGCTGCCGTGCTGCGCGGCGAGGTGCCCGTGCCGCCATCGATCGCCGAGCAGGTGGAGCAATGCCTGATGGCATCACGGCAGATTGCAGCACGGCCGCGCTAGCCGCGTCGCCGCAGTTTACAATGGCGTCTTTGTAATCAGCGGTGAGCGGAATTCTTATGGCAAAACAATTTGATGTGGCAGTGATCGGCGCGGGCGCGGCCGGCATGATGTGTGCGGCTGTTGCCGCCCAGCAAGGCAAGCGCGTGGTATTGATCGATCACGCGGCCAAGCTGGCCGAAAAGATCCGCATCTCGGGTGGTGGACGGTGCAATTTCACCAATATTAACGCCACCCCACAAAATTTCCTCTCGGAAAACCCACATTTCTGCAAGAGCGCGCTGTCGCGCTACACGCCGCAGGATTTCCTTGCGCTGGTGAAAAAATACCGGATCGGTTACCACGAGAAGCACAAAGGCCAGCTGTTTTGCAACGAATCGGCCGAGCTGATCATCGACATGCTCAAGGACGAGTGCGCCGCTGGCGGCGTGCACTGGCGTATGCCGTGCAAGATCGACAATGTTGTCCAGCAAGATGATGGCGGCTTCGTGCTGCAGACGGATGGCGGCGACATTGAGACGGCCAGCATCGTCATCGCCACGGGCGGCCTGTCGATCCCGAAGATCGGCGCCACGGATTTTGCCTACCGCATCGCCAGGCAATTCGACCTGGCGATGGTCGAACTGCGTCCGGCCCTGGTGCCGCTGACGTTCGATGCGGCCAGCTGGGCGCCATTCGCGGAACTGTCCGGCATCGCGCTGGAAGTCGATGTGGAGACGGGCAGCCTGAAAGGCCGCAAGGCAACAGGCGCGCGTTTCCGCGAAGATTTGCTGTTCACGCACCGCGGCCTGTCGGGCCCGGCGATCCTGCAAATTTCCAGCTACTGGCTGCCGGGCACGCCCATCGTCATCAACTTGTTGCCGGAAGTGGACGTGGCGCAAACCCTCATCGAAGGCAAGGGCACTCTGAAGAAGCAGCTGGGCAATATCGTCGCGCAATGGTTGCCGCAGCGCCTGGCTGACTGCCTGCTGGCCGTCAACGGCCTGGCGCCGGACGCGCGTATCGCTGACATGCCGGACGCCCAGCTGCGCAAGCTGGGGCAAGCCATCAATGCCTGGTCCATCGTGCCGAACGGTTCCGAAGGCTACCGCAAGGCTGAAGTGACGCGCGGCGGCATCGATACGCACGAACTGTCGCAGCAGACCATGATGGCGAATAAAGTGCCGGGCCTGTATTTCATCGGCGAAGCGGTCGACGTGACGGGCTGGCTGGGCGGCTACAACTTCCAGTGGGCCTGGGCTTCCGGCGTGGCGGCAGGTATTGCCTTGCAGTAAGCTACTCTGTAATATGGGGTTCCCGGTGCGTGGTTTACGCCACATTCCGGCAGTGATCGCAGGCTGCATGCCGCACGCAAGTGGGGGAGGGGCTTCCCTTTCCGAATAAAAGCTGCTACTATCTATCTCTTCCTATACACCACCTCAACGGTTTGAATTTTACATGACCACTATTCGCCTTAAAGAAAACGAGCCGTTCGAAGTCGCAATGCGTCGCTTCAAACGCACCATCGAAAAAACGGGTCTGCTGACCGAATTGCGCGCACGCGAATTCTACGAAAAGCCAACAGCTGAGCGCAAGCGCAAGCTGGCAGCTGCTGTAAAGCGTCATTACAAACGCATCCGCAGCCAACAACTGCCGAAAAAATTATTCTAAGACTGTTCAGTCAGAACCAACCCGGGTAGTTCGGCGCATTGTTCGCCACGGGTTTTGTTTTGATTCGCCTGGAGTGATACTTCAGATGAGTCGCATACCCGCTCCGGTTCGCCGCAGCGGGTTTTCGCTTTTGTGGCTGCCTGCTTAGTCTGCGCACACGAGCACCGAGCCCCACTTACCAACACGAGGATTGCCATGAGCTTGAAAGAACAAATTACCGAAGACATGAAAAACGCCATGCGCGCCAAGGAAGCGGGCAAGCTGGGCACGATTCGCCTGTTGCTGGCGGAAATCAAGCGCAAGGAAGTCGACGAGCGCATCGAATTGACGGATGCCCACGTGACGGCCATCGTGGAAAAGATGATCAAGCAGCGCAAGGATTCGATCACCCAGTTCGAAGCCGGTGGCCGTGCCGACCTGGCCGACATTGAAAAAGCCGAGCTGGTGCACCTGGCCGGCTACATGCCTGCCGGCCTGTCGGATGAAGAAGTGGCGGCCGAAGTGGCTGCCGCCGTGGCCGCCTCGGGCGCCGCCGGTCCGCAAGACATGGGCAAGGTCATGGCCATCGTCAAGCCGGAGCTGGCGGGCCGCGCCGACATGACCGTGGTGTCCGCGCTGGTCAAGAAAGCCTTGACGCCGGCAGCGTAAGCATTCAATAGTAGCAAGGGCTGCCAGTCGTCGCGCTGGCAGCCTGTTAACAGCCCACACGTTGACCTGGCTCAACCTCAGGCCACGTGCGGTAGTATAGTCTGACCTATAACAAGACCCGCCCTAGCCAGTGATACCTCAATCCTTCATTTCCGATTTGCTCAACCGCGTCGATATCGTCGATGTCGTGGGCCGCTATGTGCAACTGAAAAAAGGTGGCGCCAATTTCATGGGCCTGTGTCCGTTCCACAGTGAAAAATCGCCCAGCTTTACCGTCAGCCCCACCAAGCAGTTCTATCACTGCTTCGGCTGTGGCGCGCATGGCACCTCGATCGGCTTCCTGATCGAGTATTCGGGCATGGGATTTGTCGATGCCGTCAAGGACTTGGCGCAGAACGTGGGCATGGTGGTGCCGGAAGCGGACGACAAGATCCCGCCAGCTCAGCGCGCGCAAATCCAGGCGCAAAGCATGGCCCTGTCCGACGCCATGACGCAGGCGTGCGATTATTACCGGGGGCAATTGCGCCACGCGCCGGAAGCCATCGCCTACCTGAAGAACCGAGGCTTGACAGGCGAAGTGGCCGCTCGCTTCGGCATGGGTTTCGCACCCGGTGGCTGGGACAATTTGCGCTCCGTCTTCCCCGACTACGACGTGGTGGCCCTGGCCGAGGCCGGCCTGGTAATCGACAAGGTCGATGAAGAGGGTAATAACCGCAAGCGCTACGACCGTTTCCGCGAGCGCATAATGTTTCCAATTCGCAATACCAAGGGTCAGGTCATCGCCTTTGGCGGCCGCGTGCTTGACCATGGCGAACCGAAATACCTGAACTCGCCGGAAACCCCCTTGTTTTCCAAGGGATTCGAACTATATGGGCTGTTCGAGGCGCGCCAGGCCATCCGCGACGCTGGCTATGTGCTGGTGACGGAAGGTTACATGGACGTGGTGGCGCTGGCGCAAATGGGTTTCCCGCAAGCGGTAGCGACTTTGGGCACGGCGTGCACGCCCACCCACGTGCAAAAACTGCTGCGCCAGACCGATAACGTGATTTTCAGCTTCGACGGCGACAAGGCAGGCCGCCGCGCCGCGCGCCGCGCGCTCGAAGCGAGCCTGGCCCACGTGACGGACAATAAAACCATCAAATTCCTGTTCTTGCCGTCGGAACATGATCCGGACAGTTATATCCGCGAATTCGGCACCGAAGGTTTTGAGCAGCAGGTGCATGAAGCCATGCCGCTGTCGCAATTTTTGCTGAAAGAAGTGTCGGGCGAGCATGATCTGTCCGAGCCGGAAGGGCGTGCCCGCGTGCAGTTCGACGCCAAGCCCCTGCTGCAGCTGATGGCGCCGTCGTCCTTGCGTCTGCAAATCGTGCGTGGCCTGGCGCAGCTGACGCAGTCCACGCCGGCCGAGATCGAAGCCCTGTTCGAGCTGGCCAAGCCGGTTGCCGTGGCGCGTCGCGCGCCGCCGAAATCGGGCCGCCCCGTGCCCGTGGGCCTGGAATTGAAGATCATGCGCATGCTGGTGGCGCATCCGCCCCTGACCATGCGTATCGACGAGGCTGCTCTGACCGCTTTCCAGCACCTGGGACCGGATGCAGCCCACAGCCTGGGGCAGCTGGTGGCCGTGGGACAGGCGCTGGGCGAACACGGCAGTTTTGCCGCGCTGGCGCAGCAATTGAAGGAGCTGGGCAGCGAATACGACGAGATCATCGGCGAGATCGCGGCCGGCACGGAATCCGATTACGACAGCGAATTGTCATGGCTGGTCAGCACCATCCGCGAGATCAAATTGAATGCCTTGAAGGCGGAATTGCAGCAATTGTTTGCGTCGGGTTTGCCATCCGAGAAAATTGGTGTACGCTACCGCGAAATCATGCAGGAGCAAGGCGAGTTGGAGCGCGAACGCGATGCCGAGTTAGTGAATCGATAACCTTGTCCTGAGGATATGGCGCGCACTGGAAAAACATTTTTCGCGTGCTATAATTAAATGCTAAGTATTGTGTGCTTTGGCAAGCTAGTTCTGTTTCGTAAATAGTATTTGTTTTCAATAAGTTAGGCTCTTGATCGGCGCGGTGGATCGTGTCGGCAGCCAGGGCCAACTGGCGTTTGCGGCGTTGCGGGCAAGGCTCGCAGACGCTGGCAAGCCGCGCCAGGCTCTCGCTCCCAACGCGGTCGATGCAGGAATTTCTGCCGAGGCGGCTGGCAACAGCTGGTGGACAGGAATTGCTGCGCTTCCCGCGGATCGTGGCCGATGAGGTGTAAGTAACGTAACAGTGTCGAATTTGCGTTGTCGGCAGGTTCGAAGATGGTGGTTCCCGCAGGTAGACAGGGAACTGGCAGCAAACTTTATCCTAATCCACCGTAAAGCAAGTCGTTGTGTAATCGAAAGCGCCTGTGCCAATCAAGAAACCCGAATCCAAAGCGGCTGCAAAGCCCACTAAAGTTACCACGAAAGCCGAAAAGGCGCTCGACCGGCCAGAAGCGCGCGTGACCAGCGCGCCCGTGGTCAGCCAGACTACCGATGCTGCCACCCTGGCGGCCATCGATACGTCCGGGTATGTCTTGCCGTCGGTAAAAGTGCCGGGCCGCCGCGGCCGCAAACCAAAAGAATTCCAGCCAGAAAATGATGAAGTCGCCGCCCTGAACGCCGTTGAGCGGGCCGAACTGAAGGCCGTCGACAAGGCCAAGGCCAAGGATCGCAAGGCGAAGGAGCGCGCGCTGTTGAAGGACGCCTTCTCGTCCGACACGGAAGCGAGCGAGGAAGAGCTTGAGCGCCGGCGCCAGAAACTCAAGACCCTGATCAAGTTTGGCAAGGAACGCGGTTTCCTGACCTACGCGGAAATCAACGATCACTTGCCTGAAAACATCGTCGACCCGGAAGCTATCGAAGGCATCATCGGTACCTTTAATGACATGGGTATCGCCGTCTACGAGCACGCGCCCGATGCGGAAACGTTGTTGCTGTCCGATAACGTTGCCGTCGTCACCAGCGATGACGAGGCGGAAGCGGCGGCCGAGGCCGCATTGTCGACCGTCGACTCCGACTTTGGCCGCACCACTGATCCCGTGCGCATGTACATGCGCGAAATGGGCTCGGTCGAGCTGCTGACGCGCGAAGGCGAGATCGAGATTGCCAAGCGCATCGAAGATGGCTTGAAAGACATGATCCAGGCCATTTCGGCCTGTCCCGTGACGATCGCCGAGATCATCGCCGCCGCCGACCGCATCGCCAACGAAGAGATCAAGATCGATGAAATCGTCGACGGCCTCGTCGATGAAAGCGAACCGGTCGCCGCCGCTCCTGTCGTGGCCGCTCCCGTCGAAGAAGACGAGGAAGAAGGCGAAGCGGAAGAAGAGGAAGTCGAAGAAGAGGAAGAGGCGAACGCTTCCGGCGCCGCCGGTTTCTCGGCCGAGCAACTGGAAACCCTGAAGCGCACGGCGCTGGAAAAATTTGCCATCATTTCGCAGCAGTTCGACAAGATGCGCCGCGCCTTCGAAAAAGAAGGCTACAACTCCAAGCCCTACGCCAAGGCGCAGGAAGCCATTTCGCAAGAGTTGCTGGGCATCCGCTTCACGGCCAAGGTGGTGGAAAAGCTGTGCGACACCCTGCGCGGCCAGGTCGATGAAGTGCGCCATATCGAGAAGCAGATTCTCGACGTGGCCGTGAACCGCTGCGGCATGCCGCGCGCCCACTTCATCAAGGTCTTCCCGGGCAATGAAACCAACCTCGACTGGGTCGATGGCGAAGTCAACGCAGGACACGCGTACAGCGCCATCCTGGGCCGCAACATTCCGACCGTCAAGGAACTGCAGCAGCGCCTGATCGACTTGCAGGCGCGCGTCGTGCTGCCGCTGCCGGACTTGCGCAACATCAACCGCCAGATGGCGGCCGGTGAAATGAAGGCGCGCAAGGCCAAGCGTGAAATGACGGAGGCCAACTTGCGCCTGGTCATTTCGATCGCCAAGAAATACACGAACCGGGGCCTGCAATTCCTCGATTTGATCCAGGAAGGCAATATCGGCCTGATGAAGGCCGTCGACAAGTTCGAGTACCGCCGTGGCTACAAGTTCTCGACCTATGCCACCTGGTGGATCCGCCAGGCCATCACGCGCTCGATCGCCGACCAGGCGCGCACGATCCGCATTCCCGTGCACATGATCGAGACGATCAACAAGATGAACCGGATCTCGCGCCAGATCCTGCAGGAAACGGGCGCGGAACCCGATCCGGCCACCCTGGCGATCAAGATGGAAATGCCCGAGGACAAGATCCGCAAGATCATGAAAATCGCCAAGGAACCGATTTCGATGGAAACGCCGATCGGCGACGACGACGATTCCCACCTGGGCGACTTCATCGAGGACAACAACACCCTGGCGCCCGCCGACGCAGCCCTGCACGCGTCCATGCGTGGCGTGGTCAAGGACGTGCTCGATTCCCTGACGCCACGCGAAGCAAAAGTGCTGCGCATGCGTTTCGGCATCGAGATGTCCACCGACCACACGCTGGAAGAAGTGGGCAAGCAATTTGACGTGACGCGCGAGCGCATTCGCCAGATCGAAGCCAAGGCGCTGCGCAAGCTGCGCCACCCATCGCGCTCCGACAAGCTGAAAAGCTTCTTGGAAGGCAACTAGAAGCCAATAGGGCTTGACGTACGCCCCTGATACCCCTATCCTCGCGTGTCCGTTTCCAAAACGGCCGCGCGAGGCGGGCATCAACAGCGCCGCCACGCCGCAGTCCCCGGGCCTCTAGCTCATGCTTGGTTAGAGCAGCGGACTCATAATCCGTTGGTGCCGTGTTCGACTCACGGGAGGCCCACCAGAATTTAGCAGTGTCCAGTCCTAAAATAGGTTGACAGTATTTATTGCTGTTAGAACGCCCGATGCACCGCATCGGGCGTTTTGTATTGCAGGGCCGTATGCGGCCGTTCCTGGTTGTATATCCGCACCGATTGCGCCACCATTTTGCTCGCCTGCTTCAGGTCTGCAGGTCGATTCAGCAGGAACTCGCCTTTCAGAATGCCGTTGATACGTTCGGCCAGCGCATTCTGATAACAGTCGTAGCCATCTGTCATGGAGCAAATCAGTCCGTGA
>NZ_JBNYXM010000021.1:0-94145 GCF_051380665.1 Janthinobacterium lyxosi | reverse complement strand
ATCGGGGCCCGCAGAGCAATACAACTGCAACAAGGCCGGATATAGAACTGCAGCCTAGCCTGTCTGAAACACACAAAATCACCTTGCCAAACGGGAGGCGTCCATATAGTCGTCATGGCGGCTTTCGATAGCGCTGCCAGGCAGGGCGTCAGGCGTGGCAGGGAAGAAGGAAGGCTGATATAATAACGCAAACGAGAATCATTCGCAAATGATGGCGCTGGTTCTCTTGTGGCGGGGCCGCTGTTTTGCCATCCTCCTGGCCATCCTCGTTTGCCTGATCAGGCGCCTTAGGCGCTACAATAGGGATACTGTTCACTAGTTCCCATTGCTGCCATGACCACTTCCACACCGAATCTCGTCGTCACCCCATCCGCCCACCCCCTGTCCGACGCCGAGCGCGCCGCGCGCATGGTCAATCCCGCCTTCGGCCGCATCTTCACCGACCACATGGTGGTGATTCCTTACCGCGACGGCAAGTGGCAGCAGGGTGAATTGAAGGCGTACGGCCCGCTGATGCTGGACCCGTCCGCCTCGTCCCTGCACTACGGCCAGGCCATCTTCGAAGGTTATAAAGCGTTTGCCCAGCCTGACGGCAGCATCAAGACTTTCCGTCCAGAACAGAATGCGGCCCGTTTCAACCGCAGCGCCGCGCGCCTGGCCATGCCGGCCATCCCCGCCGAGCTGTTCCTGGAAGCGGGCGACGCGCTGATTGCACAAGACCGCAACTGGGTGCCGAAGAACACGGGCGAGAGCCTGTACATGCGTCCGCTGATGATCGCCACCGATCCTTACCTGGGCGTGCGTCCTTCGGAAGAATACCTGTTCGTGCTGTTCGCCTCGCCAGCTGGCGCCTATTTCCCGAAAGGCGTGAAACCCGTCACCGTGTGGATCAGCGAAGACTTCGTGCGCGCCGCGCCTGGCGGCACGGGTGAAGCGAAATGCGCGGGCAACTACGCGGCCAGCCTGATGGCCCAGTCGCAAGCACAGGAAAAGGGCTGCGACCAGGTCGTCTGGCTGGACGCCGTGCACCGTGTATTCATCGAAGAAATGGGCGGCATGAATTTGTTCTTTGTCTACCAGGATGGCGAGAAAATCACCGTCGTGACGCCGGAACTGACGGGTACCTTGCTGCCAGGCATCACCCGCCGCAGCCTGCTGGACATGGCGAAAGACCTCGGTTATGCGACGGAAGAGCGTAAATTGTCCGTCCAGCAATGGCGCGACGATATCGCCTCGGGCCGCATGACCGAAGTGTTCGCTTGCGGCACGGCCGCCGTCATCACGCCCGTGGGCGTGGCCAAGGCCAATGGCTTTGAAATGACCATCAACAATAATGAAAACGGCGCCGTCACCCTGGCCTTGCGCGAAGCGCTGCTGGGCTTGCAGCATGGCACGGCGCCGGATACGCATGGCTGGATGCATAAAGTTTGCTGATCAGCTTGTTGGATTGATACCGCGCCGGCACTCAGTTGCCGGCGTTTTTATATCTTGAAAGGGAAACCTGATGCAATTGCGAACTGTCTTGCCGGCGCTGGCCGCCGTTTTCCTCAGCCTGTCCGCTGGCGCCGTGCATGCGGCCGACGCCACGTGCGCCATGCCCCGCAATGTCAGCTATATCGATTACGACGTCAAGCCGTCGGACGAGAAAAACACCTGCTACAAGCAAAGCACCAACGTACCCACTGATTACTTCATGCTGGCGCTGTCGTGGTCGCCCGGCTTTTGCGACAGCCAGCGCCGCCGTGGCGCAGTGTCAAAGAAGGCCGCCTTCCAGTGCGCCGAGAGCAACCACTTCGGCTGGATCGTGCATGGCCTGTGGGCGCAGTCGAACAATCCCGCCACGTGTGTAGACATTTCCGTGACGCCGCCGCGCAAGACAGACTTGCACCCACGCTATTGCAAGGGCAATTTGCCGAAGCTGGCGCCGTCCGACATCCTGCCCTATATGTGCATGCAGCCCGGCGAGGCCTTGTTGCAGGGCGAATGGGAAAAGCACGGCGCCTGCGATTTCGGTACGGCCAGGGAGTATTTCGACAAGGAACGCGAACTGTTCCAGGCCTTGAAATTGCCGGATAGCACCATGCCGAAGAATGAGCTGTTCCAGTGGATGAAGCAGTACAACCCGCAGTTGAAGGGCCGCTGGCTCGGCTATGAAAAGCACTCGGGCGAGTTGCGCATCTGTTATTCGAAAGATTTCAAGGTCATCGACTGCCAGAAGTGATGGGCGTTGCTTGCACGGCAGAGTCCGCCTATCCATGCTAGTGTCTTGCCTGCGGCGAGTTGCCACGCTCGATAGGCTAGACGAACAGGCAATGCGGAACATGATGAAGCAGAAAAATTGGGCGCAGCCCGTCCTCGTGGGCGAGGACGGCTTGCCGCCCGGCGCCCGTTTATGGGCCATGCTGGCGCTGGCCATCGGCGTCGGCATGGCCTCGCTCGATACGGCGATTGCCAACACGGCCTTGCCGGCCATCGCCAGCGAGTTGCATACGACACCAGCGGCCTCGGTCTGGATCGTCAACGTCTATCAGCTGGCGATGGTGGCGACCCTGCTGCCGTTTTCCGCCCTCGGCGAAATCGCCGGCTACCGGCGCGTGTTTATTTCCGGCATGTTTTTATTTACCCTGGCCTCGCTCGCTTGCGCACTGGCGTGGTCCTTGCCCTCGCTGGTGGTAGCAAGGCTCTTTCAAGGCGTCGGCGCCAGCGCCATGATGAGCGTCAATACGGCGCTGCTGCGCGCCCTGTACCCCAAGCATTTGCTGGGCCGCGCCTTCGGCAATAATGCGCTGGTGGTGGCCGTCGCGTTCGCCATCGGGCCCACGGCCGCTTCGCTGATACTGGCGACGGCCTCGTGGCCGTGGCTGTTTGCCATCAATGTGCCGCTGGGCGTGCTCGGTTTTTTCCTCGCCAGCCGCATGCTGCCAGCCACCAGGCTGTCCGGGCACACGCTCGATGCGCGCACGGCGCTGTACAACGTGGGCGCCTTCGGCTCGCTGATTTTATTCTTTGGCCACGCGGCCCATCACGCGGCCCTGTCGACCTTGCTGCCGGAACTGGTGGCCGTGGTGATCTTTTTTATCTTGCTGCTGCGCCGCCAGGCGGGACATGCGGCGCCGATGCTGCCGATCGACCTGTTCCGTCGCCCCCTGTTCCTGCTGTCGTCGCTGACGGCCATCTGCACCTTTGCCGCGCAGGGGCTGGCGTTCGTCTCGCTGCCATTCTATTTTGAAGTGACCCTGGGCCGCTCGCCCGTCGAAACGGGTTTTTTGATGACGCCGTGGGCCGTGCTGGTGGCCGTGATGGCGCCCGTGGCCGGGCGTTTGAGCGACCGTTATTCACCGGGCGTGCTGGGCGGCATCGGCCTGGCGGCGCTGGCCGGCGGCTTGCTGACATTGGTATGGATACCGGCCCACCCCAGCGCGTTTGACATCGGCTGGCGCATGTCCTTGTGCGGCATCGGTTTCGGCTTTTTCCAGGCACCCAATTTGAAAGCCATCATGGGTAGCGCGCCGCCCGAGCGGGCTGGCGGCGCCAGCGGCGTGGTGGCCACCTCGCGCCTGATCGGGCAAGCCACGGGCGCGGCGCTGGTCGCCTACTGCTTTACCGTTTCCGCCGCCAAAGGCACGACGTATGCGCTGTGCCTGGCGGCAGGGTTCGCCGCCGTGGCCAGCATCGCCAGCTTGTCGCGCCTGGTGGTGGCGCAGCCGGCGGGCAAAAGCGACTGACTGGTATGGCTTAGACGTCGATGGCCTTGTCCGACTGCATGCGTTTGCGCAATTCGAACTTCTGGATCTTGCCCGTCGACGTGCGGGGCAGGGGGCCGAAATAAATGGCTTTCGGCACCTTGAAACCAGCCAGGTTGTTCTTGCAGAAGGCGATCAGTTCCGCTTCCGTCACGCTGGCTCCTTCGCGCAGTTCGACGAAGGCGCACGGCGTCTCGCCCCATTTCTCGTCCGGCTGGGCGATGACGGCGGCGGCCAGCACTTGCGGGTGGTGGTACAGCGCATCCTCCACTTCCACGCTGGAAATATTCTCGCCACCGGAAATGATGATGTCCTTGCTGCGGTCCTTCAGCTTGATATAGCCGTCCGGATACATCACGCCCAGGTCGCCCGTGTGGAACCAGCCACCGGCAAACGCTTCCTGCGTCGCCCTTTCATTCTTTAAATAACCTTTCATGCAGATGTTGCCTCGGAACATGATCTCGCCGATCTGTTCGCCATCGGCCGCCACGTGCTGCATGGTTTCCGGATCGATCACGGCGACGGCGCTTTGCAAATGGTAGCGCACGCCCTGGCGCGATTTCAACACGGCCCGTTCTTCCTGGCTCAACGCTGCCCACTCATCCTGCTCGGCACAGATGGCGGCCGGGCCGTATACTTCCGTCAAGCCATACGAGTGGATCAAATCAAAGCCCATCGCTTCGATCTTCGCCACCATGGCGGCAGGCGGCGGCGCGCCAGCCACCATGCCGCGCACGCTCCAATCGATGCCGTCGCGCCAGTTGGCGGGCGCGTTGGCCAGGGCCGCATGCACGATGGGTGCCGCGCAATAGTGGGTGATGCGCAATGCGCGCATCAGGTCGAACACGAGCTTCGGCTCGAACTTGCGCAGGCACACGTTGACGCCGGCACGCGCGGCGATGGTCCATGGGAAGCACCAGCCATTGCAGTGGAACATCGGCAAGGTCCACAGATACACGGCATGCTTGGGCATGTCCCACTCTAATATGTTCGACAGGGCATTCAGGGCCGCGCCCCGGTGATGGTAGACCACGCCTTTCGGGTCGCCTGTGGTGCCGGATGTGTAGTTGAGGGCGATGGCATCCCACTCATCTGCTGGGGGCTGCCAGTCGTAATCGGGGTCGCCGCTGGCCAGCAAGCTTTCATAGTCGAGGTCGGAAAAAGCGTCCACTTCCGGTCCCAGCACGTCGTTGACCTGGATCACGCGCAAGCCGGGAATCTGCGCCGCCATCTGGCGCGCCAGCTCGGCAAACTCGGTGTCGGCCAGCAAGACTTTCGCCTGGCCGTGGCGCAGCATGAAGGTCAGCGCCGCCAGGTCCAGGCGGATGTTCAGGGCGTTGAGGACGGCGCCGGTCATGGGTACGCCAAAGCTCGCTTCCACCATGGCGGGCGTGTTCGGCAGCATCACGGCCACCGTGTCGCCCGTGCCCACGCCCAGCTTGACGAGGCCGGAGGCCAGCCGGCGCGTGCGCGCATACGTTTCGCGCCAGCTTTGGCGCACGGCGCCATGTGCAATTGCCAGGCGATTGCCATATACTGCCGCTGCCCTGGCGATATAGTCGAGCGGGGTGAGGGCGGCGTAGTTGGCGCTGTTTTTGCCGAGGCCGGTGTTGAAATCAGCTGTCATGCTTGTCTCCTGGTAAATAATATTGGTACTGGAATTCTGCAGCTCCCTGTTTCGGGATTGATACCGGCTAGCATAGCACCGGCGCTGGAAAATCACTGTCATCTTAGTGACAACTGAAGGATGGAATGGATAGCAACGATAGTGTAGACCGTGCCGTGCCCGAACTCGATAGCCACGACTGGTTCACCGCCCTCGATGCCGGGCATCAGGCCCTGCTGCGTGCCGGCAGCGTGCTCCGGCATTACGCGGCGGGCGCCTTCATCACGCGACGCGGCGAACCGTCGCTGCATTGGCTCGGCGTGCACACAGGCTTGATCAAGCTGGCCGTCTACAACGCCGATGGGCGCGGCGCCACGTTTTCCGGCGTGCCGGCGGGCGGCTGGTGCGGCGAGGGCAGCGTGCTCAAGCGCGAACTGCGCCGCTACGACGTGGTGGCCGTGCGCGCCGCGAACATCATCCTGGTGCCGGCGGACCTGTTTCATCTGCTGCTGGCCGAGAGCCTCTCCTTCAATGCCTTTGTGATCCGCCAATTGAACGAGCGCATGGGGCAATTCATCGCCACCATCCAGAACCAGCGCCTGCTGGCCGTCGATGCGCAAGTGGCGCAAGCCATCGCGCAGCTATTCCATCCCATGTTATATCCGCGCACCTCCAGCGTGCTTGAGCTGTCGCAGGAAGAAATCGGCTTGCTGACCGGCATTTCGCGCCAGCGGGTGAACCTGGCCTTGGGCAGACTCGCCGAACTGAAACTGATCAGCATCGCCTATCAATCCATCCGCGTGGTGGACCTGAACGGCTTGCGCCGCTATGGCGTCGCGTCGCTGTGATGACAGACTGTTTGCGCGATGTGTGGCATGCTGGCGGCTCGCTCACCACATTGACCTGACGCATGGCCCTCGTTTCCGATCATCCTTTGCACTTGCTGGGCTTGCGCTTTCCGCTCAGGCTGCGCGTCACCGTGCGTCAGGGTTTTGTGACTTTGCATAATGAAATCACCACCAAGAAACTGGGCAGCGGCGACAGTTTTGTCGTGCCCGCTTTTTTGCGCTTCGCCTGCGACGTGATGCCAGGGCGGGGCAAGCCGGCCGTGTTCACCCTGGCGCTGGAAGAGGATGACGCGCAGGCAGGTCATGGCGGCGGCAAGCGCTGGAGCCAGGCGCTGGCGCAGCACATCTTTGATACGCCGCAAGGCAAATGGACGGCGGCGCGCCTGGCGGCCCTGTGGCAAGTGACGCCGCACAAGGCGCGCGCGCGCCTGTTTGCCGAGGGCGAGGCATTGCTCAGCCTGGTGCGCGAGCAGCGCCTGGCGCACGCGCTGCACACGGCGGCGCAAGCGGGCGCCGATGGCGAAGGCGGCGAGCGCGACCTGGCGCAAGTGGCGGCCGGCTCCGGTTTCGCCTCGATCCCCGCGTTTTGCGACGCCTGCGTGGACGTGGCCGGCGTACGTCCCAGCCTGTTCCTGCGGGGCCAGGCGGGCGCGCCTGCGTAACGCGATAGCCAGACTCCGCTATAATCGGGGCCATGGGATCATTATTGAAGCGCAAACAGTGGCATATGTGGTTCGCCTGCCTGGCGATACTGCTCAATGCACTGTCACCGTCCCTGTCGTATGCGTTTGCCTCGCTGCACGCGAACACGAACAATGCCGCCGTCGAGATATGCTCGGCCAGCGGCGCCGTCTACACGCAAGCGGACCTGGCGCCAGCCGTCAAATCCACCACCGATTCCGTACTGCACCACATCGAGCATTGCCCGTTCTGCATGAGTCACGCGGGTAGCGTGGGCTTGCCGCCATCGTCATCCTCGCCGCTGGCCGTCATCACGGGCCACGACCACTATCCGCCATTGTTTTACCAGGCGCCGCGGCCCCAGTTTGCATGGCTGGGCGCCAGCCCGCGCGGTCCCCCTTTGCCTGCCTGAACGCACCAGTCACGCCTTCTACGTCCTCACTTGTCTCAACTACGCCCATTGGGCCGAAATTACCATGAAACGTCGTCTTTTTCTTCTCGCCGGCACGGCGGGATTGCTCACGCTTGCCGCTTGCGAACAAGCACCGAAACCCCATTACAACGGTCTGGACTTGACGGGAGGCGATTACAAGCCCGACTTCAAATTGAGCGGCCCCGACGGCAAGGTCTACACCCTGGCCGATTTCACGGGCAAGTATGTGATGGTCTTCTTTGGCTTTACGCAATGCCCGGACGTTTGCCCGACAGCCCTGTCGCGCGCGCTGGAAATCCGCCAGAAACTGGGCACCGATGGGGATAAACTGCAAGTGATCTTCATCAGCATCGATCCCGAACGCGACACGCCCGAGTTGCTGGGCGAGTACATGCGCGCCTTCGACCCCAGTTTTCTGGGCTTGCGCACGGACCCGCAGGCGACGGCGCAGACGGCCTTCAACTACAAGGTCTTCTACCGTCGCGTGCCCAGCGGCAGCTCTTACACGATGGACCACACGGCCATCAGCTATGTGCTCGATACGGAGGGGCGCATGCGCCTGGGCTTGAAACACCAGTTGACGGGCGACGAGTGCGTGCAAGACATCAAGACCCTGATGAAATCGAAATACACCTTATAACGACACCGAGGAAATAATCATGACCCATTTGAAAACCCTGCTGGCCACGGCCCTGACCATGCTGTCCTTCTCCGCCATCGCACAAAGCGGCGTGCAAATTTCCGACCCGTGGGTGCGCGCCACCGTGCCGCAGCAAAAAGCCACGGGCGCCTTCATGCAGATCACGGCGCCGAAAGCCATGCGCCTGCTGGAAGTGCGCTCGCCCGTGGCGGGCGTGGCGGAAATCCATGAAATGAGCATGACGGACAATATGATGCGCATGCGCCAGGTCAAGGAAATCGCCTTGCCGGCCGGCAAAGCCGTCGAGCTGAAGCCGGGCGGTTACCACGTGATGCTGCTGGAACTCAAGGGCCAGGTCAAGGCGGGCGACAAGATTGCGCTGACCCTCGTCGTCGAAGGCGAGGACAAGCGCCGCGAAACCATCGAAGTCAATGCCGTGGCCCGTCCGCTGGGCGCGACGACCATGCCAGCCATGAAGCACTAAGCTGCAACAATGCCTTTGCAAAGCCCGGTTCGCCGGGTTTTTTTGCGCCCGTTTGAAAGTTAAACAGCTGTTTAAGTGATGGGAAGGGCATGACCGAAGAGAAAGAAAACGAACCGGCGCGCGCGCATCCTGCAGGCGGCGGTCCAGCTGTTTGCCGACGAAGGCTACAAGCTCGCGTCCGTGCGCAGGATATGTGTAGCGGCCCACGTCAACGTGGCGATGGTCAATTATTATTTTCATGGCAAGGAGGAACTGTACCTGGCCGCCTTCGACCATGCGCGCGCGCTGGCGCGTGCGTCGGCCGCTGCCGCGCCGGATGCCGGCCCTGCGGCGCCCGTGGCGCCCGTCGAGCAGTTGCGCCTGGCGATAGAAGCGATGGTATTCGACATGTTGCGCCCGGGGCCGGCTTCTCTGTTCAGCCGCCTGGTGGCGCGCGAACTGATCGAGCCCACGGCCGCCATCCACATGCTGGCCGAACGCGATGTGCGCGCGCACCATGCCCTGTTTACGGGCTTGATCCGTGGCGTGGTGGGAGCGGCCATGCCGGACGAGGTGGTGCAGAAATGCGTGTTCAGCGTGTTTGGCCAGGCCGTGTTCTATGCCCGTTCGCGCATCGTGCATGAACTGGTGGCGCCGGAAATTACCTATGACGAGGCGGGCACTGCCAGCATTGCGCAACATGTCGCGGCGTTCTCGCTGGCGGCCCTAGCTGGCTTGCGCCGCCAATATGACGATGCGCAGATGCTTGCATGAAAGCGCGCAACCTGACTCTGGTGCTGGCCGGCCTGGCCATGCTGGCCCCGTTCGCCACCGATACCTTTTTGCCATCATTTCCCGCGATCGCTACGCATTTCGACGTCAGCAGCGTGCTGGTGCAGCAGACCCTGAGCGTTTACCTGGCCGCCTACGCCTTCATGACCTTGTTCTACGGCACCTTGTCCGACTCGTTTGGCCGCCGTCCCGTGATTCTCGCCTCGCTCCTGATTTTCGCCGCTGGCTCCATCGGCGCCGCCTTCGCGCCCAGCTTTTGGCTGGCTGCTGTTCTTCCGCGGCATGCAGGGCGCCTCGGCGGGGGCGGGCAGGGTCATCGGCCAAGCCATCGTGCGCGACAGTCTGTCGGGCGCGGCCGCGCAAAAGATGCTGGCCAATATCATGATGGTATTTGGCATTGCGCCCGCCATCGCTCCCATCATCGGCGGCTGGCTGCACGTGGCGTATGGCTGGCAATCGACGTTCGTCTTCACCTTTTCCGTCACTGTGCTGCTATTGCTTGCCTGCCTGAAAGGCTTGCCGGAAAGTTTATCTGTCGAGCAACGCCAGCCTTTCCACCCTGCCAGCATCGCGCGCAATTACTGGCTGGCGCTGCGCCACCGGGCTTTCCTGCGGCGTTCGCTGGCCGTGGCCTTTGCCTTTGGCGGCTTTGCCCTGTACATCGCCTCGGCCCCGCATTTCATTTTGGAATTACTGCACTTGCCGGTAACGGCCTTCGGCTGGATGTTCATCCCCATGGTGGCCGGCCTGGTGCTGGGCTCGGCGCTGTCGGGCAAGCTGGCGCATGCCGTGAAAAGCACCGTGCTGGTGCGCTGGGGCTTGCTGGCCATGGCGGCCACGGGCGCGCTCAACATCGTTTACAACCACTGGTTCGCGGCCAGCATCCCGTTTGCCGTCGTGCCCGTGATGCTGTACGCCTTTGGTATGTCGCTGGCCTTGCCGGGCATGACCATGTCCACGCTCGATATTTTCCCGCAGATGCGGGGCCTGGCGGCGTCCTTGCAAAACTTCGTGCAAATGCTGGTGTTTGCGCTGGTGTCCGGATTTGTCGCACCCTTGCTGTTCGACAGCGCTTTCAAATTGGCGCTGGGACAGGCTTCGGCCGTGGCGCTGGCCGCCGTGTTCTGGTGGCTGGGCAGCCGCCAGGTGGCGGGGCAGGGCGCGACCGGAATTATCAAAACAGCATGATAGGTCTTGGAAAAGAGTGGCATGCTTCCTGCTTTGTTACACTGTGACAATCGGACCCGTGCCGCGGGCGCCATAGCACGCGCGCGGGTCTAAGCAGTTTTGCAACTTTACCTTTGGCTATCATGCACTTGATTAACTCCAGTTTGAACCACGCCTTGCGCGTGCCGCTGGCTGCGGAAATCCACTCGCGGCCGTTTTTGCAGCTCGATGCCCCCGAGCTGATCACCCATCTGGCTGTGTATAAAGATGACAGCGCGGCGCCGGGTGCGTCGAATATGGCGGCCCAGCACGCCACCCTGGCGGCCCTGTGCACGCATTTCGGGGTCACGCCGCCCGCCGCCGAAGCCAAGTATTTTTATTACGACTTTGGCCGCTTCCGCCTGAAATGGGAATGCCATACGGAATTTGCCACGTTTACCTTCGCCGAGCATCCGGGGCAAGTCTTGCCCCTGGAACAGGCGTTCGAGCGCATGCCCCTGGAGCAATTGCCACAGCAATGGCTGGTGGGCTTGAAGGGCAAGCTGATGGTGGCTGCGCACGTGGTGCTCGAGCAAGCATTAGCCCCGGCCGAGATCTTCATGCAGGGCTTGTCTCGCGTGTTCGAGGGCAATACCCTGGCCGGCAGCAAAGTGTTGCAGGGCGGCGAATTGTGGACGGATTTTACGATCCAGTCCGACGGCTTCAGCCGTTTCGTCATCCGCGATGCGGGCATGCACTCGCAGCAGTCGGGCCGCCTGGTGCAGCGCGTGCTGGAAATCGAAACCTATCGCATGATGGCCTTGCTGGGCTTGCCCTACGCCATGCAGGCGGCGCCATCCTTGAACGCCATCGAAAACGAACTGGCGACCCTGGCCGCCGCCATGGTCGATACGGATGACGCGCCGGGCATGGCCAAGGCCGACGAGGGCGTTGCCGAGCAAGCCTTGCTCGACCGCATCACGCGCCTGGCGGCCCGCATTGAAAAGCTGTCACTTGACAATAGCTACCGTTTTTCCGCCTCGAAAGCCTACATGGGCCTGGTCAAGGCGCGCATCGACGAGTTGCGCGAAGTGCGCATCGAGGGTATTCCCACGGTCGAGGAATTCATGGATCGCCGTTTGACGCCCGCCATGAATACCTGCGAAGCGATGGCCAGCCGCCAGGAAGCGATGGCGCAGCGCATTGCCAACACGAATGACTTGCTGCGCACGCGCGTGGGCATCGTGCAGGAATTGCAAAACCGGCAAATCCTGCAATCGATGAACGCCCGCGCGGCGCAGCAGCTGCGCTTGCAGCAAGCGGTGGAAGGCTTGTCCGTGGCCGCCATTTCGTATTACGTGATCGGCCTGTTCAGCTACACGGGCAAGGCGGCCAAGGTGCTGGGTTTGCCCGTGAATCCGGAAATCCTCGTCGGCGCCCTGGTGCCCTTCGTGGCGGCCGGTGTGTGGCTGGGGCTGCGCCGCATGCATCACAAGTTGCACGCGGACTGAGCTGTACGGCAGCGCCGCTGGGAGCGCATCGGTCCGGCCAGGCGCAAGCAGTTCAAGGCCGCGTCGCGTGAGCGCGAAGTGACGGTGGGCGGTCATACCTTCCGGCACAACGCAACGAAAATCAATGACAGCTTGCTGCAGGCCTTGGGCGACCTGTCCGAGCTGAACCGGCTGCCGTGCCTGATGTCCATCGAGACCAGGCACGGCACGCCAGCATCCTTTCATCAATAAACTGCGCTGGCAATCCTCGGCAGTCAGCTGCCCCGCCTGACCCGGCAGCCCGATGGCGTCGCCAGTCTGGTCTTGAACGAAGGCTTGAGCAATCTCACACTGGAAAGCGCGCCGGCGCTGCTGCCGTTCCACGGGCTCGACCGGCTGGGCGGCCTGTCGCTGGTGAGCATGAAAGAAGTCGATCTGGCGCAAGTGGCGCAGCGCTTTCCCCATCTGACGGCCTTGCGCATCTGACCCAGCTGCGGAGTTCAGTGCCTATGATCTGTTCGGTTTCACGGCGGAGGAGTTTCCATCGGCCACGCAATTGCCGAAGCTGTCTGCCTTGTGGCTGAGCAGCTTGCCCGCCGATGCCGCCAAGGCCATCAAGGCTGGCTACAAGAAAGCGGCGGCGCAGGGACTGGACTTATCGGTGACCAAAGCGCGCAAGCCGGAATGGCTGGCTGAAAACCTGCTCAAACCGTTCCGCGATTGGGATGGCCGCGAGCATATTTCTCCCGCGTATGCGAAAAAGGCGGCGCTGGCTTACAAGAAAATGCTGGCCGTGACGCGCAGCATCGATGCCGCCATGGAGGCGACGGCGGCGGCCGCCGCGCTGGAGGCGATGGTCACTGCCTATGTGGATGCATTCAACAAGATCAATCGGCGCTCGGGCATCATCGAGACGGTCGAGCGCGAGGAAATATACACGGTGCTGGTGGAGTTGCTGGCTCAGCTGGTACAGCATCTGGGTGATCAGGGTGCGGCGCAGGTCGCCGAAGCGGCCTTGCTGGAGCTGTTCGACCGCTTGCGCGAATTTTAGTCTCGCCTGGCTATCTAGAAAAAAAGTTCTAGACATGACGTTCTAGAGTGGGTATTCTAACGTCATGTTAAAAAATACCTCCACTCCCCATCCCACGGCCGCCGAACTGGACCTTCTGCGCATCCTGTGGCGGCGCGGTCCCTCCGACGCCCGCGCCGTGTATGACGCCCTGGCCGAAGAGCGTGCCGACGCCAGTTACGCCACCGTGCTGCGCCAGCTGCAGCTGATGCATGGCAAGGGCTTGCTGAGCCGCGATGAAAGCCAGCGGCCGCAGCTGTATGCAGCCGTCGACGCGCAGGAAAAGCTGCAAACGAGTCTGCTCAAGGATTTGATCGGCAAGGTGTTTTCCGGTTCCGGCAAGGCGCTGGTGCTGACGGCGCTGCGCGAGCACGTGAGCGACGCGGAACGCCTGGAAATTGAAAAGATCCTGCGCAGCAAGGATGGCAACGCACCATGAACCTGGACATGCGCTTGGGCATAGAGTTGGGCAACCTTGTCCCGGCGCTGGGCTGGGTCTTGCTGTATTTTGTCTGGCAAGGCGTGATCGTCGGCGCCGTGTCCGCTGTCCTGCTCTGGCTGCTGCGCCACGCCAGCGCGCGCTGGCGCTATGGCGTCTGCGCGCTGGCGCTGCTGCTGTGCCTGTGTATTCCCTCCGTCCATCTGCTGTCGCTCCTGTCGGATGCGGGCGCGTCGCCGGCCCGGCTGGCTATGGCAGCGCCGCCCGCCTGGCGCGCCGCGCTGCAAGCGTGGATGCCGGCCCTGGTGCTGGCCTGGAGCGCCGGCGTTGGCTTGATGAGCTTGCGCCTGTGCCTGGGCCTGGCCTGGGTCGGCAAGCTGCGCCGCCAGGCAGTGGCCGCGCCGGCCATCTGGCAGGCGCGCCTCGATGCGCTGGCGTTGCGCATGGGCTTGCACCGGCGGCTGCCGCTGAAGCTGCATGCTGGGCTGACCAGCCCCGTCACCGTGGGCTTCTGGCGTCCCGTCATCCTGCTGCCGGCCGCCTTGCTGAGCGGCATGCCTGTCGCCTTGCTGGAAGCGCTACTGGCGCATGAACTGGCGCACGTGCGGCGCTGGGACTACCTGGTCAATCTCTTGCAAAGCGTGGTCGAGGCGCTGCTGTTCTTCCATCCCGTCGTCTGGTGGCTGTCGGCGCGCATGCGGGCCGAACGGGAACAGGTGGCCGACGCTCTGGCTGCGCAAGCGCTGCAAGACCCGCAGCAACTGGCTACGGCCCTGCATGCGCTATCCCTGCACACGGCCGCGCCGCATCATTCCGGTCTGCTGATGTCGGCACGGGGCGGGGCGTTGCTGACACGCATCGAACGCCTGATGGCACCCGGCCCCGACACGGCCGGCTGGAAACTGGCCGTGCCCGCCATGCTGCTGGCCTGCGCCACCTTGTTGCTGCAGACGCAGGGCAAGCCTGTGGTCAACGGGGCGACCCTGGCCGAAGCCGCCGCCGGCATGCTGGCCTTGCCCGTCAGCGCGAAACACATGCTGGTATTTGACGACAGCACGGGCCAGGTGCTGATGGCGAAGGATGCGGACGCCGTCGTGCCGATCGCCTCGATCACCAAGCTGATGACGGCCATGGTGGTGCTGGACGCGGGGCTCGATCCCGATGAAAAGCTGCGCATCGTGCGTGCGGACGGCGATGCATCGCTGCAGCGCCGCGGGGTGCTGGCCGACGGCGTGGCCGTGTCGCGCGGCGCGCTGTTGCAACTGGCGCTGCTGCCATCGGAAAACCGCGCCGCCGCCGCGCTGGCGCGCACCTATCCGGGTGGCAACGCGGCCTTTGCGCAAGCGCTGCAGGCGAAGATACATGGCCTGGGCCTGACGCGCACCACCTTGACGGACCCGGTCGGCAGTTCACCAGCGAATACCTCGACGGCAAACGAGGTGGCGAAGATCGTCGCGGCGGCCGCGCGCTATCCGGACATCGCCCGCATCACCAGCCACCCGCAAGCGAGGGTGGCCGTCAATGGCAAGACGCGCACCCTGCACAACACCAACCCGCTGGTGGGTGGCAAGGGCTGGGACATTCTGCTGTCCAAGACGGGCAGCAGCAACGAGGCGGGCAGCTGCCTGACCATGCGCATGCGCAGCGGCGGCAAGCACGTCACCGTGGTGCTGCTGGACGCAGACGGCGCGCAGCGGCGCTCGTTCGACGCCGGCCGCATCCGCGACACCCTGGCCGGGAGCCCAGGCCGCATGCATTGATGCCCCCCCCGGGCGCGCCAGTGCGGGCGCCCTTCTTTTTACACTCTGGAGATGAAGATGACACTATTGGCGAAGTTGATGCTGGCGACGGTTGCGACCATGGCGGCAGGCACGGTGCAGGCAAAAACGCCGGCACCGATGCAAAATAATCCTGTTAATTGCGACAATTGCAAGGAATGGAATGCGCCCGTCAAGCCATTCAATATCCATGGCAATAGCTGGTATGTGGGCACGGCCGGCCTGTCCGCCGTGCTGGTGACGAGTCCGCAGGGCCATATCCTGCTCGACGGCGCGCTGCCGCAATCGGCGCCCCTGATCATCGCCAGCATCAAGGCGCTGGGCTTTCGCATCGAGGATGTGAAATATATTCTCAATTCGCATGCGCATTGGGACCATGCGGGCGGCATTGCCGCGCTGCAACGGGCCAGCGGCGCCACGGTGGTGGCCAGCGCCTCGGGCGCCCCGGTGCTGCAAAGCGGCACGAATGGCAAGGATGATCCGCAGTACCAGGCCGATCCTGTCGTGCATGTCGCCAAAGTCGCCAAGGTCAAGGTGGTGGGCGAGGGCGATACCGTCAAGGTGGGCCCTTTGACGCTCACGGCCCACATGACACCGGGCCACACGCCCGGCGGCACGACGTGGACCTGGACCTCGTGCGAGGGCGCACGCTGCCTGAACGTGGTGTACGCGGACAGCCTGAACCCGTATGCCAGCGGCGATTTCACATACACGGGCAAAGGCGCCGGCAAGGGCAAGGATGTTTTGCCCGACATTTCGGCCTCGTTCGAAGCGAGCATCGCCAAGGTGGCTGCCTTGCCATGCGACATCATCATCCCCGTGCATCCGGGCACGACGGACGTGCTGGGCAAGGCCGCCAAGCGCAGCGGTACAAGCAATCCCCTGATCGACGCCAACGCCTGTCGCGCCTATGCAGCCGAAGCGGGTGGCTTGCTGGCCAAGCGCCTGGCAAAAGAACGGGGCGAGGCGGTGCCTCTTGAGGCCAAGGGCGCCGCGCACGCGCACTAAACTGTTTTACTCTGCCGCCTGCTGCTGTTTTTGCAGGCGCTTCAGGAAGACCGTCATTTCCTTGACGGCTTGCAGGTCGCCTTGCTGCTGGGCCACAGTCACGCCCGTCGTCCAGGCGGCCTGCGCTTCATCCAGCCGGCCCAACTGGTGCAAGGCCTTGCCCAGCAGCTTCCAGGCGGCGGAATAGTCCGCTTGCTGTTGCGTCGCCTGCGTCAGGTGCAGGGCGGCTTGCTCGGCGTCATTGTCTTTCAGGTAAGCATCTCCCAGGCCGAAGCGCAGCAGGGCGCTGTCGCGTCCCTGCGCCAGCAGTTTTTCCAGCTTTTCACGCATTCTCGCCTCCATTAATATGCAAGTTAATTCTTGCATATTAGCGCTTCCGCCTGCAAGTAACAAGCCGGCGTTCAGGCGGCCACATCCACCACCAGCTTGCCGCGCGCGCTGCCATCGATGTGCGCCGCATGCGCGTCGTGTGCCGTGCGCAGGGTTAAGCGGCGCGCATCGAGCCGTATGTGCAGCTTGCCAGCCTCGATCAGCTTGTTGGCTTCGCGCAAGATGGCGCCATGGCGCGCGTGGCCCAGGCCGCTCAACAGGGGCAGCAGGGTGAACACGCCCAAGCTTACTGCGAGCTGCACGGCCATGTGCCCCACGCCACCCGCGCCGCCATGCACCAGCATGGTGTCGCCCGCCTGCACGTGGGCGCGGTCGACCAGTCCTTCCCAGGCCGTGATGAAGACGAGAGGCAGGGCGGCCGCCTCGCGCAGGCTCAGTCCTGGCGGCATGGGCGCCAGCAGGGCAGCGTCGAAGACGCCGTACTCGGCCAGCGAACCCTGGATGCCGCCGATACCGCCCGCCATGCCATAGACTGTTGTGCCAACGTGAAAAGTCGTCACGCCCTCGCCCACGGCCGCCACCGTGCCGGCCAGGTCGATACCGAGGATGGCGGGGTCGGGCATGGCATGCCGCAGTCGCCGCAGGAACTGGAACAATTTTCCTGCCTGCATTTTCCGTACCCGACATCGCGCCAGGTGCGGCCCTGGCTGTTCCACCCGCGCCACTTGCGCGCGGCCAAGGTGCAGGTGTTCGTGGATTTTCTGGCGCAGATTTTCGGGCAAGGCTTTAATGAGAATTGATTATCAATTATAATGCAAGCCTATTGCATTAATTTGCGCCCTAGTCAGGAATTCCATGTCCGTGTTTTTACGCCGCCCCGTTGCGCTTTTTCTGGCCGTTGCCAGCCCCTGGTCATCGGCATTTGAGCCAGCGCAGGCCGACGATGTCGTCACCGTCAAGGCCGAGCGCCAGCACTACCGCAGCCTGTCCGCCACGGGCGCCACCAAGACGGATGCCCTGCTGATGGATTTGCCGCAAAGCGTGCGCGTGCTGACTGGCGACCTGCTGCGCGACGCTGGCGTGACGACCCTGGCCGGCGCGCTGGACCTGGCCAGCGGCATCGCGAAGCAAAGCCCGCTGGGCGGCCTGTGGGACAGTTACGCCATGCGCGGCTTTACGGGCGACCCGAATTTCGGTTCCGACTACATGGTCAACGGTTTCAGTTCCAGCCGCGGCTACAACGGCATGCGCGATGCCGGCAACACGCAGAATGTGGAAGTGCTGAAAGGCCCCGCGTCGGCCCTGTATGGCCGGGGCGAACCGGGCGGCACGGTGAACATCACCACCAAGAAACCGAAGTTCGCGCCCGACTACAGCGCCGATGTTTCGTTGGGCAGTTTCCAGACGCGCCGCGTTGCGCTGGACTTGACGGGGCCCTTGAGCGACAGCTTTGCCTACCGCCTGAACGCGGCGCATGAAGAAGGGCACAGCTTCCGCGATACGCTGCAGGTCGAGCGCAGCCTGTTTTCTCCATCCTTCCTCTGGCTGGTGGGCGAGCACACGACCGTGTCGTATGAAATCGAAGCGGTGCGGCAGCGCGCGCCGTTCGACCGGGGCGTGCTGGCCGTGAATGGCAAGCTTGGGGCCGTGCCTGTGGCGCGCTTTCTGGGCGAACCGGGTGACGGGCGCATGACAGTCAAGTCGCTGGGGCAGCAGTTATTTATCCATCATGCGCTGTCGGACGACTGGACGGTGCAGGCGGGCGCTTCTTACCGCGACAGCGCATTGAAAGGTTATTCGACCGAGGCGAACAAGCTGCTGGCCGATGGCCGCACCCTGAACCGCCAGCGCCGCTACCGCGATTTCTCGGCCACGGACGTGTCCGCCCGCATTGAAGTGCTGGGCAAGTTCAAAACGGGCGCGCTGGCGCACGAGGTGCTGGCCGGTGTCGACGCCTATCACTTCGACGACCACCGGGTGCAGCTACGGCGCGATCCCACCGCCGCGAATGCCTATGCCATCGATATTTTTGCGCCCGTGTACGGCGGCAAGGCCGCTCCGCTGGCCCTGTCCATCGACACGCAGGAAGGACAACAGGCGCGTGGCCTGTATGCGCAGGACCAGGTCGACCTGGGCGCGCAATGGAAGGCGCTGGTTGGCGTGCGCCACGATACGTACACGCAGGACGTGACGAACAATCGCCTGAACACGAGCAACCGCCAGTCGCTGTCGGCCACCAGCCCGCGCGCGGGACTCGTCTACCAGCCGTCGAAAATGTGGTCGCTGTATGCGAGCGCGGCCAAGGGCTTCCGCCCCAACAGCGGCATCAGCATCGATAACCAGGCGTTTCCCGCAGAGCGCAGCCGCTCGTATGAGCTGGGCGCGAAGCTGGAAACGGGCAAGCTGACGGGCACTCTGGCCGTGTATGACATCCGCAAGAGCAATGTGCTGACGACCAATCCCGCCAACACGGACTTTGCCATCGCGGCGGGCGAGGTGGGCAGCCGCGGTCTGGAACTCGACGTCTCGGGCGAAGTGGCGCGCGGCTTGCGCCTCTCGGGCGCCTATGCGTACACCAACGCCACCGTCACGCGCGGCGACAATACGATAGGGACGGGCAGCCGCTTTGCCAACGTGCCGCGCCACAGCGCCAACCTATTGGCCACGCAGCAATTCGCGCTGGGCACGGGCACGGCCAGCGTGGGCGGCGGTGTGCAATATGTGGGCGAGCGCCTGGGCGACGTGGCCGTCAGCAGCAAATTTACTCTGCCGGCCTATACGACGGCCAGATTGCTGGCGTCGTATTCGCCGAACGCCAAATTGCGCCTGGCGCTGAACGTGGAAAACCTGTTCAACCGCAGCTACTATGCGAGCTCCTATAGCCAGTTGTGGGTGGCGCCGGGGGCCGAGCGCACGCTGACCCTGAATGCCCATTACCGTTTTTAAGGGATGACCATGACATTGACCACTCCCGCCACCCTGCGCACCCGCATCGCCGTCATCGACGTACTGCGCGGCCTCGTCATGCTGATCATGCTGTTCGACCATGTGCGCGAAACCGTGTTTTTACATCATCAGGTGGGCGACCCGATGGATGCCGCCGGCGTCGATCCGGCCCTGTTCTTCACGCGCATGGCCGCCCACGTGTGCGCACCCATGTTCGTTTTCCTGACGGGGCTCTCGGCCTGGCTGTACGCGCATCCGGCTGCCGGGCCCCGCAGCGCGGCGGGTTTTTTGTTCAAGCGGGGCTTGCTGCTGGTCGTGCTGGAACTCATATTCGTCAACTTTGCGTGGAGTGGCGCCTTTCCGCCGCCTGTGCTGTATCTGCAGGTGATCTGGGTCATCGGCCTGGCCATGATGGCGCTGGCCGTGCTGCACCGGTTGCCGTTAACACTCCTGGTGGCCCTGGGCGTGGCGATTATCGCGGGACAGCATCTGTTGACCAGCTTGCGCGCGGAAGAGGGCAGCTTTGGCTACTATCTGCTGACGGTGCTGCTGCAGCGCGGTTATCTGGTGGCCGATGGCGCCATGAAAATCAAGGTCAGCTATCCGCTGCTGCCGTGGATAGGCGTGATCGTGCTTGGCTATGCGGCAGGTCCCCTGTATGCGCGCACCTTCAGTGCCGAGGCCAGGCGGCGCTGCCTGCTGGCGCTGGGCGGCGGCAGCTTGCTGCTGCTGGCCGTGCTGCGCGGTTTCAATATCTACGGCGAAACCCTGCCATGGGTGGCGGGCGACACGGCCCTGCGCACGGCCATGAGCGTGCTGAATTTCACCAAGTATCCGCCATCGCTGGACTTTTTGCTGTTCACTTTGGGCCTGGGCTTGCTGGGCCTGGCGTGGCTGGAAAGCATCGACAACGGGTTCACGCGGGCGTGCGCCACCTTTGGCGGCGCGCCCATGTTTTACTACTTGCTGCACCTGTACTTGCTGCTGGTGATAGGCATCACCTTGACGGCCGTGCTGGGCGCCAATCACGGTGCCCGCTATGGTGTCGAACATATCTGGCAAGTCTGGCTGATCGCGCTGGCCCTGATGCCCGTGCTGTACTTTCCCTGCCGCGCGTTTGCCCATTACAAGCGCACGTCGCAGCAGGCGTGGGTACGCTATTTCTGAATGATGCCTACTTGCTAACGCCTACTTGCAGTACAGTCGGTCGATACTGTGCGACGACGCCAGGTAATGCCGCGTCTGCCATCCTATGGCCACGCGGTAGGCGCACGGCGGGTCTAGCGTCACGTTGACGGGAAAACCGCCGTTGTTGCCCGATAAATGCGGCCCGCCCGCACCGCCGCGGAACAGATAATTGCTCGGTGGTGGCGGTGGGGTGAATGTGGCGGCCGGCAGCGGTGGCGGCGGGTGCGCGATGCCGTTGTTGTTGGAAATCGTAATGTTAAAGAAGCGCAAATGCGGATGGTCGATCGTGTACAGGATATGCACGAGGCCGCCCGCGATGGGGTTGCAGGCATTGCTGCGCAATTCTTCCAGGTCCAGCGCCACGATGACGGGCGAGTTGTCGAAGACGATGGAATCGAGCCCATCCGTGGCCAGCAGCGCCAAGGTATTGCCATCGCGCACCTCGAAGCCCAGGCGGTAGCGGCGTATCGGTTCGCTCTCGGCGGCCGTCAGGCTGCGGCCCGCATCGAGGATGGGCAAGCCGCCCGGCAGCTTGGCCGGATGCAGGCTGGTGATGGCGGGCGTATTCACGGTGAGCAAGTCGAAGGTGCGCAGGAAGATGTTGGGCGCCACGTTGACGATGGCCGTCGTGCCGTCGCGCATGTCCACGGTGACGGGCTTGCCGTCCACCCGTATCCAGCCGCCCGGTTTCAAATCGCCCGCGTCGACGATCACTTGTGCCGAGTCGCTCAAGCCCAGTCCATTCGTATAAAACACATAGCCGACCAGGGTGCCGAGCACTTGGCTCAAAGGTGCCAGGCTGGCCGGCGCCACCGTGGGCAAGGCTGCCGGGTCGTCGCTGCCGCCCGGCCAGGACCATTCGCCGATGAGGAAACGGTATTCGAGCGGATTGGCGGGGATGGCGCTGTTACGCAGCGGGCAATTGCCCTTCAAGGTGACACCGCCGGCGAACACATACGAGGCGCCGGCGCCGCCCGCATAGCCTTGCGGGGAAAAGCCTGCCAGCGAGGGAAACGGGTGGATGTCGAAGATTTCCACTTGCTGCCAGTGGGGCACGCCTTCCACGTCGGGCGGCAAGACGTCCTTCGAGCACAATTCCACGCAGAAACAGTGGCCCACGTTTTCGCGCCCTGGCTGGCGCCCGTAGGCCTGGCTTTCCGACAGGATGGTCACGCTGCCCAACTGCGTCGTGAAGTACACGTCGGGGCCGCTGGCGAACTCCACGTTGATGAACGGTGAAAATGGCGTCAGCGTGAAGTCCGACGTCAGGTAATCGATGCGGAAGCGCCCGCTGGCATCCGTTACGGCGTCGCCCAGCGCATCGTCCTGCAGCCAGTCCGCGTCGAAGGCGCGCACGGTGGCGCCGGCGATCGGCGTGTGGGGCGCGTCGCAGGTGCGCAGCCGGCCGCAGATGGTCCAGGCCCCGAAGCGGGCGCGCACCAGGCACCAGAAGCGCTGCGGCAGGCAATAGTCCCAGACGGCGAGGAAATCATTGTCGACCTGGCGCCAGCGGGGCTGGAGGGTGGTGATGGAAAACTGCAGCGGCACGGGGTCTTTCGGCCCCGGCTTCAGGTGCGGCACGCTAGGGCACAGGATATCGACTTCGACGGCCTCGCCCTGGTACTGTTCCTTGTCGCTCAGGGTAAAGCTGTAGTTGCCATCGTCATCCGTGCGCGCCTCGGCCAGCAGGAAGGGCGCCTTCGCCTGCACCTCTTCATCGGTGAGGATGGCGAAGGTTTCCTTGGCACTGGCCACGGCCAGGGCCGTGACGTTTTGCGACTCGCGCGGGCGGTACAGGCGCACGATGACGTGCGACAACGGTTCCGGACATTCGGCACAGATCAAGCCGCACAGCTTGCCCCGCAGGATATAGGCCATGATGGTTCCCTTGCTGATTTGGAAGGCGGGCCGCTAGCAATGGCGGCGCTGTTACCAAGCTAGCAAATAGGTGGTCGAGGGGCTTGATCCTGCGTAAAGGAGTGGCTATTTAATCAGCGCCAGTACGTCGCGGAAACGCGGATGCTTGCAATCGCGCAGCCACTCGAAGGCCAGCATCTCCACCGTCACCAGATGGGCGCCCAGCTTGCCCAGGCGGGCCAGCGCGGCGTCGCGGCTGGCGCTCTGGCGCGAGCCGACGGCGTCGATGGCGATGATCACCTCATAACCGAGTTCGAGCAGGCCGATGGCCGTCTGCAACATGCACACATGGGCTTCGCAGCCCGTGACGACGATCTGTTTGCGTCCGGCCGGCAAGATGTCCTGCAAGCCATCGGCGCAGGCGCCGAAATGCGTCTTGTGCAAGGTCCGTTCGCACAGGGCGGCGATCTCTTCCACGTTCGGCCCCAGTCCCTGGCGGTTCTGTTCCGTGCCCAGCACGGGCACGTCAAGCAGGCGGGCGATCTTTGCCAGGCGCAGGTTTTGTGCCAGCACCAGGCCGGCATCGTGGATGGCCGGCATCAAACGGCCTTGCAGGTCGACAATGACCAGTACAGCCTGGTTCGCATCCATCAGCATGGCATCTCCTTTAATCAGTAATGGCTACAGTGTAGCGCGCCGCAGTTTGCTTAAGTTGGCCAGCTGGGCGTGGCCGTCTCGCCCATCAGGTAAGCGTGATTCAAATCGATGGCGCTACGCAGGTAGTTCCACAGGGCGCTGACCCGGGCGATGTTGCGCCGCTCGCTCGGTGAAATCATCCAGAAGGCGCGCAGCAGGTCGATCTCGCCATCGAGCACGGGCACCAGTTCGTTCGACTGCTGAGCCACGAAGCAGGGCAAGATCGCCAGCGCCTGGCCGGCGCGCGCCGCGTGGTACTGGGCGATCACGCTGGTGCTGCGAAACGCGCGCAGCGAATCGGGCGCCACGTTATCCATGTAGCGCAACTCGGCGCTGAAAACCAGGTCGTCCACGTAGCCGATGATGGGGTGCTGCGCCAGTTGCGCCACGCTGGTGATGGGCGCGTGGCGCGCCAGGTAGCTTGGTGTGGCGTACAGTTTCAGCCGGTAGTCGGACAGCTTCGTCACCACATACGGGCCGGACAGGGGGCGCTCGATGGAAATGGCCACGTCCGCCTCGCGCTTGGACAGGCTGACGAAACGGGGCACGGCGATCAAGTCCACGCTGATGTGCGGGTATCTCCCGCAAAATTGCGCCAGGTGGGGCGCCAGCACGATGGCGCCGAAGCCTTCCGTGGCGCCCAGGCGCACCTGCCCCGACAGCAGACGGTTGTGTTCGCCCAGCTCTTCGGTGGCGGCAAACACCGTGCTTTCCATGTTTTCCGCGTATTCCATCAGGCGATGGCCCTCTGGCGTCAGCTGGTAGCCCACGTAATTGCGGTCGAACAGCTGCGTGCCCACCTGCTCCTCGAACTTGCGCATGCGCCGCGACACGGTGGAATGGTCGATGCCCAGCTTTTTCGCCGCATCGACGAGGCCGGCGCTGCGCGTCAGTTCCAGGAATACCCGTACATTGTCCCAATCGAGCATGGCAGACTCTCCTTGTGCATTTTTGCAAATGAATTATGCATTAATTTCACTTGAGTGCATATTTTTACACATGCAGAATGCATCTAAACATATAAGAAAACCCATTCACCTGGAGACACGCATGAAAAAAACCGTTCTGGCCATGGGCGCGCTGGCGCTCACCCTTTCCTTTGGCGGCGCGCAGGCGCAGATTTCCGATGGCGTCGTCAAGGTCGGCATCCTGACTGACATGTCCGGCCCGTATTCGGCCATGGGCGGGCGCGGCTCCGTCGTCGCCAGCCAGATGGCCGTCGAGGATTGCCTGAAAGCCGAATGCAAGGGCATGAAGATCGAAATCCTCTCGGCCGACCACTTGAACAAGGCCGATATCGCCGCTTCCAAGGCGCGCGAGTGGATAGACCGCGACAAGGTCGATGCCATCGCCGACCTGACCAATTCCTCGGTGGCCCTGTCCGTGCAAAAGCTCATGAAAGAGAAGGGCGGCATCGCCATGTTCAGCGGTCCTGCCACGGGTCGATTGACGAACGAGGATTGCTCGCCGAACGGCTTCCACTGGATGTTCGACACGTATTCGCAGGCGGCCGGCACGGCGGCGGCGTTGACCAAACTGGGACAGAAATCGTGGTACTTCGTCACCGTCGATTACGCCTTCGGCCACTCGCTGGAAAAGGATGCCAGTGAAGTCGTCAAGCGCAATGGCGGCACGGTGCTGGGCGCCGTGCGCCATCCGCTGAACGCCTCGGATTTCTCGTCCTTCCTGGTGCAGGCGCAAGGCTCGAAGGCGCAGGTGATCGGCCTGGCCAACGGCGGCGCAGACGTGGTGTCCGCCATCAAGCAGGCGCGCGAATTCCGCATCGGCAGCGGCAAGGACCAGCGACTGGCGGCCTTGCTGGTGTTCCTCTCCGACGTGCACGCGCTGGGACTGGAAACGGCGCAGGGCCTGGTCTATGCGGATGGTTTTTACTGGGATTACGATGACCGCGGCCGCGCCTTCGCGAAACGCTTCGAAGCGCTCAACAAGGGCGCCAAGCCAACCATGGTGCAGGCGGGCGTGTATTCGAGCGTCTATCACTACCTGAAATCGGTGGCGGCGGCGAAGAGCGACGACTCGAAAATCGTCGCCCAGAAAATGCGCGAGCTGCCCATCAAGGACGCCGTCATGAACAACGCCTCGATCCGTCCCGACGGTCGCGTGATTCACGACATGTACCTGGTGCAGGTGAAGACCCCGGCCGAATCGAAGGGCGCATGGGATTACCTGAAAGTGCTGTCCACTATCCCCGCCGAGCAGGCCTTCAAGCCGATGGATGCGGCCGCGTGCAACCTCGTTAAAAAATAACCACGGAGTCTCAAACCATGAACCAAGCCCTCACCCAAGTCCCTGCCATCCCCCTGCATATCGGTGGCAAGCACCACGCATCAATCAGCACCGAGTGGCGCGACGTCGTCAACCCGGCCACGCAGGAAATCGTCGCCAAGGTGCCGTTTTCCACTCCGGACGAAGTCAAGCTTGCCGTCGCCACGGCCAAGGACGCATTCAAGACCTGGAGGAATACCCCGCTGGCCGCGCGCATGCGCATCATGCTCAAGTACCAGCACCTGATACGCGAAAACATCGGCGCCCTGGCCGAACTGATCACGCGCGAACACGGCAAGACCCTGCCGGACGCGGAAGGGGAAGTCATGCGGGGCCTGGAAGTGGTGGAGCACGCGTGCTCGATCGCCACCCTGCAGTTGGGAGAAATCGCGGAAAACGCGGCCACCGGCGTCGATGTCTACAATATCTACCAGCCGCTGGGCGTGGGCGCCGGCATCACGGCCTTCAACTTTCCCGTCATGCTGCCGTGCTTCATGTTCCCGATCGCTATCGCCTGTGGCAATACTTTTGTCCTGAAACCGTCGGAGCAGGACCCGTCGTCGACCATGTACCTGGTCGAACTGATGTACCAGGCGGGCTTGCCGGCCGGCGTCTTGAATGTCGTGCATGGCGGCGCCGATGTCGTCAACATGCTGTGCGACCATCCCGACATCAAGGCCGTTTCCTTCATCGGTTCCACCCACGTGGGCACGCATGTGTACCGCCGCGCCAGCGAATCGGGCAAGCGCGCGCAATCGATGATGGGCGCGAAAAACCATTGCGTGGTACTGGCTGACGCCAACAAGGAGCAAGCGATCAATAACCTGATCGGCGCGGCGTTCGGCGCGGCCGGCCAGCGCTGCATGGCCAATTCCGTCGTGGTGCTGGTGGGCGAGGCCCGTTCCTGGCTGCCCGAAATCGTCGCCCGCTCGCAAGCGCTGAAAGTGGGCCCGGGCAGCGACCGCGATGCGGACCTGGGGCCAATGGTCTCGAAAGCTGCCATGCAGCGCGCGGAAAAGCTGATACAGGCGGGCGTGGACGAAGGCGCGCAGCTGCTGCTCGATGGCCGCGGCCACAAGGTGGCCGGTTACGAGGGCGGCAATTTCATGGGGCCGACGATTTTCTCGAAGGTGGCAGCATCGAACTCCGTCTACACGCAGGAAATTTTCGGCCCCGCCATGTGCGTGGTCGAGACGGATACCCTGGACCAGGCCATCGCCTTCATCAACGCCAACCCGAACGGCAACGGCACCTCGATCTTCACTTCGTCCGGCTGGGCGGGGCGCAAGTTCCAGAACGAGATCGACGTGGGGCAGGTGGGCATCAACGTGGCCATTCCCGTGCCCGTCGCCTATTTCAGCTTCACGGGGTCGCGCGCGTCGAAACTGGGCGACCTGGGCCCGAACGGCAAGCAAGCCTTGTACTTCTGGACGCAGACCAAGACCGTCACGGCGCGCTGGTTCGCCCCGGACGATGGCGGCAGCGGCGTCAATACCACCATTTCGATGAAATAAGGGGCAGGGATGAGCGTGAGCACAAACATCGTTTTCATCGGCCTCGGTAACATGGGGCTGCCCATGGCGCAAAACCTGGTGCGCGCCGGCCATGCGGTGACGGGCTTCGATTTGCTGCCGGCCAGCGTGAAACAGTTCGCCGATGGCGGCGGCCTGGTATCCGATGACCAGGCGGCGGCGATCCAGGCGGCCGACATCGTCATCACCATGCTGCCGGCCAGCCGCCACGTGCTGGGCGCGTATTTGGGGGGCGCTGGCATCCTGGCGCAGGCGCGGCCCGGCACCTTGCTGATCGACTGTTCGACGATTTCCACCGAGGCGGCGCGCCAGGTGGGCCGCGCCGCGCAGGAAAAGGGCTTGCCCATGCTGGACGCACCCGTCTCGGGCGGCACGGCGGGCGCCACCAACGGCACCCTGACCTTCATGGTGGGCGGCGAAGAGGCGGCGCTGGCGGCGGCGCGGCCTTACCTGGAGATCATGGGCAAGGCGATTTTCCACGCGGGCGGTTCGGGTTGCGGCCAGACGGTCAAGATCTGTAACAACATGCTGCTGGGCATACTCATGATCGGCACCAGCGAAGCCATACGCCTGGGCGTGGCGAATGGCCTGGACCCGAAGGTGGTGTCGGATGTGATGGCGAAAAGCTCGGGCCGCAACTGGACCCTGGAAGTGTACAACCCGTGCCCGGGCGTGGCCGAGAACGTGCCCGCGTCGCGCGGCTACACGGGCGGCTTTGGCGTCGATTTGATGCTGAAAGACCTGGGACTGGCCGTGGAAAGCGCCTTGGCCAGCGGGGCGAGCGTGCCGCTGGGCGCCCTGTCGCGCAATTTATATGGTTTGCACAGCAAGGCGGGCTCGGGCGCGCTGGATTTTTCCAGCATTTATCAACTGCTGGGCGAGAAAACTTAAGGCTGCTGCGCCTGCAGGGCGGCCAGTTCCGCCCTGGCCTTTTCCAGCTTGCCTTCCAGCTTGGCGATTTTCTTCGGCTCTTTATTCGCTTCCTGGGCCAGGCGCAGCGAACGCTCCGTCTGGTTCACCTTCGCCTGCGCCTTCAGCACCTTCTTGTTGTGACGCTCGACCAGCACGTTGTCGCGGCAGTGGGCGTTGACTTCGTCGAGCGCGCGCGTGAGGCCCGCGACCTTGTCGGACAGGCCCTGTTCCTGCGCCTGGTGCAATTCGCTGCGGATGCTTTCGCGCTTGGCGGCGCAGCCGGCCAGCTGCGTCTCTGCGGCGTTGGCGCCCATGGAAGTGGCGGCGAGGAGCAAGGTCAAGGCGAGTTTGGACAGACGGTTCATAGTGTTCCTGGCAGGTTGGTTTAGTTGATGCAATGTAAGCCCGCTGGCGTGCCCTGTCAAACTTCCCGTGCAGTGCGTGCCTGTCTGGCGTGGCATCGGCTACCATGCGTGTTTTCTTCTTCCCGACACCGTCGCATGCCCAAGAAATTACTTTTGCTGATTCCTTTTCTACTGCCGCTGCCCATCCTGGCGCAAACCTCGCCCACCTTGCTCGATCTGCAGCTGATCGCCATCGAGGCCAGGGCGGATGCATCGTCCAGCAGCCCGGAAAGTATCGCCGAGTTTGCCGAGACCCGGCGTGTGGCTGAAACGGGCGATGTGGAGGCGCAGCTGGAGCTGGCGCGCATGCTGCAGCTGGGCGTCGGCACGCCGCAAGACACGGCGCAGTCGATGGTCTGGGTACGCAAGTCGGCCGAAGGCGGCTATGCGCCGGCGCAATCGGCCTTGGGCCTGGCCTACACGATGGGTGGCAAGGTGCCCATCGACCGCGTACAGGGCGAATACTGGCTGCGCAAGGGCGTGGCGCAAGGCGACGAACTGGCGCAAACCATTTTGGCGCTGGAATTCATCGATGGCGACAACAGTGCCGAAGAACAGGCGCTGGCCTTGACATGGTTGAAGGCAGCGGCGCTCGAACAGCACTTTGTTCCTGCCTATAACGCGCTGGGAGAGCACCTGATGCGCGCGGCCACTGACGAGCAGCAGCGCGGCGAGGCCTACACCTGGTATTACAAGGCGGCGCGTGAAAGCCAGCCGGCCGGCATGCGCAACCTGGCCCGCGCACACGAACTGGGCCTGGGCGTGGCACAGTCGGACAAGTGGGCCCTGATCTGGTACGAGCGGGCGGCATGGAGCGGCGACTTGCCCGCCATGCGGCGCATGCTTGATGTGTATGTCAAAGGCGAACTTGGGCAGCAGGCGAATGCCGAAGACGCCGCCGAGTGGCGCGGCAAACTGGCTGAAAAGGAAAACAAATGAAGACCCTCCTGTTCATCTTGAGCCTGGCCTTGGCGCAGCCAGCGTCCACCAAGGAACCGCGTCAGCATCCGGCGCTGGTCGAATTCGATACCAAGGGACTGGATGAGATGCGCGCGCGCGTACAGGCCGTGATCAACCGCCCGGCCGACCTGTCGCCGGACAAGGTCGCCGCCTTCGAGAAGACACGCCGCGCCGCGGAAGGGGGCGACACGGTCGCCCAGCTGGACCTGGCGCAGATGCTGCACGAAGGCGAGGGCACGCCGCGCGACGAGGGCCAGGGCCTGGCGTGGATGAAGAAATCGGCCGAACGCGGCTATGGCCCGGCGCAGGCTTTCCTGGGCGTGGCCTATACGCTGGGGCAGGGAATGGCAATCGACCGCAAGCTGGGCGAATACTGGTCGCGCAAGGGCGCCGCGCAAGGCGTGGAACTGGCCAACTTCACGGTGGCCATGCATTTTGAGAATATCCACAGCAGCGCGGAAGAACAGGCGCACGCGCTGCACTGGCTTAAATACTATGCTGAAAACGGCTTTATTTACGCCTACAATGAAATCGGCTATCGCCTGATGATGACGGCGCACGATGAGGCGCAGCGCAAGGAAGCATTTGGCTGGTACATGCAGGCGGCCAAGGCGCTCGACCCGCCCGGTTTGAACAATGTGGCCTACTCGTACGAGGTGGGGCAGGGCGTGCCGCAGAGCGACGAGGCGGCTTTGGGCTGGTACGAAATGGCGGCCATCGCGAAGAGTCCACCGGGACAGACGGGCTTTGCGCGGCTGCTGGAGCAGGGCCGTGGCGGACCAACCCGGCAGGGGCCGGCGCCCAAGCCCTTCGCGCTGTACCTGCTGGCGGCGAAGCAGGGCGACGCGGAAGCCATGGAACGGCTGGTCAAGGTGTACGAAAACGGCGAACTAGGACAGGCGGCCGATCCCGCGCGGGCGGCGCTGTGGCGTGAAAAGCTCAGGCAGGCCAAGATCCCCTGACTGGGCATGACGGAGTGGAGACGGCATGCTATCATCATTGTTATCGATAACAATATCATGAGAGACCCATGAATCCCGATTTCCGCTCCATGGAAATGCTCGAAAAGCATATCCTGCACACGATGCACTTTTATCACCCGCGCGCCATCGATGCGAGCGGCGGTTTTTATCACTTCTTCCTCGATGACGGCACGGTGTATGACGCCAGCACGCGGCACCTGGTCAGCAGCACGCGCTTCATCTTTAATTACGCCATGGCTTACCGCCATTTCGGCGATGACGATTACCAGGCGGCCCTGCGCCACGGCGTGGCCTTCTTGCGCGACGTGCACCGCGACCCTGCCACGGGCGGCTACGCCTGGCAATTGAAGTGGCAGGACGGCGTCAAGACGGTGGAAGACGGCGCCAACCACTGCTACGGCCTGGCCTTCGTGCTGCTGGCCTATGCCCACGCGCTGACCGCCGGCATGCCGGAAGCGCGCGCGTATCTGGACGAGACCTTCGAATTGATGGAGCAGCGTTTCTGGCTGCCCGAACACGGCTTGTATGCGGACGTGGCCAGCGCCGACTGGGCTACCCTGGACGGCTACCGGGGCCAGAACGCCAACATGCATGCCTGCGAAGCCATGCTCGCCGCCTTTGAAGCGACGGGCGAGGCACGCTACCTGCACCGCGCCGAAAGCTTGGCGCACAACATCACCGTTCGCCAGGCGGGCCTGGCGAACGGCATGATCTGGGAACACTACAGGCCCGACTG
The DNA here is from genome assembly GCF_051380665.1 of Janthinobacterium lyxosi. Lineage (NCBI taxonomy): Bacteria > Pseudomonadati > Pseudomonadota > Betaproteobacteria > Burkholderiales > Oxalobacteraceae > Janthinobacterium > Janthinobacterium lyxosi. The sequence goes on along the minus strand of NZ_JBNYXM010000021.1, from coordinate 63,179 downwards.
GTCGATCGACTGGGACTACAACCTGCACGACAAGAGCAATATCTTCCGCCCCTGGGGCTACCAGCCGGGCCACTTCACGGAGTGGGCCAAGCTGCTCTTGATCATGGAACGCCACGCTCAGTTCATGGCCGGTCCGTCCGACTGGCTGTTGCCGCGCGCGCGCGCCCTGTACGACACGGCCCTGGCCAAGGCGTGGGATGGCGCGCATGGCGGCATCCATTACGGTTTCGGCCCGCAAGATGAAATCTGCGATGGCGACAAATACTTCTGGGTGCAGGCGGAAAGCTTCGCTGCCGCCGCCGTGCTGGCCGCGCGCACGGGTGACGCAGCTTACTGGCACAGCTACGACAAGATATGGGACTACAGCTGGACGCACTTTGTCGACCACGAACACGGCGCCTGGTACCGTATTTTGACACCCGAGAACGGCAAGATCAGCGACGAGAAAAGCCCGGCCGGCAAGGTCGATTACCATACCATGGGCGCCTGCTATGAAGTGCTGAACGTGCTTGGCGGTGCCGCATGAGTGCCACTTTACCCACTTTTGTTTCGGCCGGCGAAGCGCTGACGGACATGCTGCGCACGGGCACTGACTCCTGGAGCAGCCAGGTGGGCGGCTCGACCTGGAACGTGGCGCGCGTAATGGCGCGCCTGGGCGTGCCCAGCGCCTTTGCTGGCGGCGTCAGCCTCGACGTCTTCGGCGACGCGCTGGCCGCTGCCACCGAGGCGGCTGGCCTGGACATGCGTTTCTTGCAGCGCCGTGCGAAGTCGCCGTTGCTGGCCATCGTGCATGAACTGCATCCACCCACCTATTACTTTATCGGCGACGACAGCGCCGACCTGCATTTTGACGCGGCGCAGCTGCCCGGCGGCTGGATGCAGGGGGCGCAATGGGTGCATTTCGGCGGCATCAGCCTGGCGCGCGAACCGCTGGCGGGCAAGCTGGTGGCGCTGGCGCAGGAATTGAAAGCGGCCGGCGTCAACATCAGCTACGACCCGAATTTCCGCATCATGATGGATGAACGTTACGACGCCACCTTGCGCCGCATGGTGGAACTGGCCGACGTGGTCAAAGTGTCGGACGAAGACCTGGCGGGCCTGTTCCGGCATGACGACATCGATGGCGCGTTGACCACACTGCGCAGCTGGAATCGGCAAGCCACCTATTTATATACGCGTGGTGCGCAGGGCGCGACCCTGTATCAGGGCGAGCAAACATGGCAGGCGGCGCCGCCCGTCATCGAGGTGGTCGACTCGGTGGGGGCGGGCGACGCCAGCATCGGCGGCTTGTTGTACAGCCTGATGTACCGGCTTGACGCCGATGGCGGCCAGCACTTGCGCTTTGCCGTCGCTGCCGGCGCGGGCGCCTGCCTGGCCGCCGGCGGTTCGCCGCCGTCGGTGCAATTGGTGGAATCGTTGCTGGAGCGCACTATATTGGGATGATATGGCTAGAGTGTGCGTATTCAGCGGCGCCATGGCGCCCTTTTTGCAAGAATAGGCGTAAGATTTGCTCTCTCGCCATGTCAAGAGCCTACCCTGGGAGGGTATTCATCTGCGGTAATAGGCTCCAAGTCATCCGTTGAAAAATATGCCGTTCCACCGAGTGCCATGCATGGCGCCACCTGGCCGGATCTGTGCGCTTTACAGAGCATGGGCGCTGAGAAGGAAGTTCGCATGCATAAGATCTGGAAATTTTTCAATCCCAGGAGCTTCAAATTCAAGATGACTGTGCTCGTGGGGGTGCTGGTGCTGTGCGCGACCGGCTCTGTCGCGCTCGCATCACTGTCCGTCGCGCAAGGGCAGATGGCATCCGTCATCGGCAATCAGCAATATGCCTTGCTGACCAGTGCGGCGGCCTATATCGACGAAGACTTGAATGCGAAGAAAGCACTGCTCAAGGTGCTGGCGGAAGGGCTACCCGCTGACGTATATGAACATCCGCAGCGGATGCAGGCATTTATTGAAAATCATCCAACCCTGCGCGAGGAATTTTTCAATCTCGTGGCCTTTGATGCCACTGGAAAATTGATTGCCAGCATGAATGACCGGCGCGTGGTCGGCAAGCTCAATTTCGCCACGCGGGAATATTTTATCGATACCGTCAAGTTCAGGGAAGGCGTAATATCGCGTCCATTCAAGAGCCAGCTCTCGGGCAAGCCCATTGTGCTGGTAACCGAACCGATCTATGACGAAGCCGGCAAATTGCTGTATGTGATCGCTGGCGGTATCAATTTGCAAAGCCCGACATTTTTTGGCCAATGGGAGCAGCTCAAACCGGGCAAGAGCGGTTATCTGTTCATGTTGACCCACGACGGCACGATACTCCACCATCAGGATGCGGCCCGCATCCTGACGCGCGAGACTGATGAGAAGGGCGGCGCGATACCTTCCACACTGGCCGCATTGCGTGGTTTTGACGGCTGGACGCAGGATAAAACCAGGCAAGGCGTGCAGGCGATTATCACGTACAAGCGTTTGCGCACGGCCGATTGGATCATCGGCGCCGTCTACCCTGAAAGCGAGGCATTCACGCCGATCACCGATATTTATGCCAAAGTCATCATTGCTTCCTCAGGCGTCGCCTTCCTGGCCAGTGGTGCCGGCTGGCTCGCGGTGATGCTGCTCTTGCGTCCCTTGGGCGATCTGGGCCGGCATGTGGCGAGCATACGCTCCGGCAATGCCAATATTGAGGTTTTTGATATCGCCCGCAAAGACGAGTTCGGAAAACTGAGCCGTGCATTTTATGCGCTGTCGCTGCAGAGGGAAGCTGCGGAGAGCAACCTCGCTGCTCTGGCGCGCACGGACATGCTGACCGGCCTGCACAACAGGCGCATGTTTGACGAGGCGCTGGCCGCGGCATTGACGCGCGCCCGGCGCGCTGGTACGGGCCTGGCGCTGGCCTATCTGGATATCGATTATTTTAAAAAAATAAATGATACATACGGGCATGGCATCGGCGACCTGGTATTGATTGAATTTGCCAAACGGCTCAAAGCTTGCATCCGGGCCTCGGATACGGTAGCGCGCCTTGCAGGCGACGAGTTTGTCATCATTTTTGAACAACTGACGGATCAGTCCGAGCTCGCGATACTGGGCAAGAAAATCGTGCAAGAGATGGTCGTGCACTTTGATTGCGGCGGCATCGATCTGCATGTCGCCACCAGTGTCGGCTTGGCATTCAGTGCCCAGGGCGATACGACGGCAGGGGCATTATTGACGGCGGCCGATACGGCGCTCTACAAGGCAAAAAGCGCTGGCCGCAACGGTTATGCCGTCACATCCATCGGCAGCCCCGCCTTGACCGAGGCGGTGTAGGGCCGGGCGCGCCGGCAAGGCGAGCGGAGGGCGTCACCCGTTCTGGCAGCGTCATGGTCTGCGTTGGCCTTTTGCCGCCGGCGGCGCATACCTGCCCGACGATGCCCGCTCGACCAGGGTAAATTCCATCAGGCGATGCGTGGCGGGCGCGGGTTCTCCCGCGCGGCGCTGGCGTATTTCGTCGATGACGAGATTGACGGCGGCGCGCGCCATGTCGGCGATGGGCTGGTGGATGGTGGTCAGCTCTGGCCAGACGGTGGTGGCCACGGGCGTATCGTCAAAGCCGCACACGCTCACGTCCTGCGGCACTTGCAGGCCCATGCCGTGCGCCACGGCCAGGGTGGCGGCAGCCATGTCGTCGTTGCTGGCGAAGATGGCGCTGGGGGGCGGTTGTTGCGCCAGCAGCTGGCGCGCCGCGTCCAGCCCCGAGCGATACGTGAAATAGCCTTGCGCCACCCTGTGCGGCGGTACCAGCAAGCCCGCTTCCCGCATGGCGTCTTCGAAGGCCTGGCGGCGCAGCAGGGCGGGCGTGTGCGCCGGATCGCCTTCGATGAAGCCGATGTCGCGGTGGCCCAGCGCGAGCAGATGGCGCGTCATGGCCAGCGCGCCTTCGTAGTCGTCGATGCGCACGGCCGACACATCGGGCGAGGGGCGCGCCGTGGCCACGGCGATGGCGGGGATGCCCATCTGATTCAGCTGCGCCAGCACTTCCGGTGAATCGCACAGCGGCGGCGGCACCAGGATGCCATCCACGCCGGCCGCCACCAGGCAGGCGATGCCGGCGCGCTGGCTATCCAGATCTTCGCAGCGCTCGAGCAGCAACTGGCCGCCGCCCTGGCGGCACTGGTCCATGGCGCCAACCAGGAATTCGCTGAGGAAGGCCGCGCTGGGGTTGCTGTATAACAGGCCGATGCGCAGGGTGCCCGTGCGGGCCGCCCTGGCTGCCAGATTGGGCTGGTAGCGCAGGCTGGCGATCGCCGCCTCGACCTTGTCGCGCGTGGCCGTGCTGACGCTGGCGCGCCCGTTGATCACGCGCGATACCGTCATGGCCGACACGCCGGCCACGCGCGCCACGTCATGCACGGTGGCGCCGCTGGCGGTATCAAGGGCGGCGCGCGCCGCCTTATTCGAGGTGGCCACCGAATTTCAGCTTGCCGCTGATGCGCATGCCGTGCAATTGACCCTCTTCCAGCTCGGCGGCGCTGGTGCGCTGCGCCGTGTCGCGCCGCGCCAGTCCCACCGACAGGATATCGAGCATCATCAGCTGCAGCAGGCGCACGATCATGGGCACGAAATTGAGATTGCCTTCCGGGTGGTTCAAGGTCAGCAGCACGTCGGCCAGCTTGGCCAGCGGCGAACCGCTGGCTGTAATGGCCAGCACGCGCGCGCCGCAGCCTTGCGCCACCTTGACGGTGCGCAGCAGGTCGGGCAGGGCGCCCGAGCGGGAAATGACCAGCGCCACGTCGCCCGGCTTGAGCATGGCGGCGCTCATTTCCTGCGCCTGCGGATCGGCAAAGAAGCTGCTGACGATGCCCAGGTTGAGCAGCTTGTGCTGCATGTCGTCGGCCACCACGCGGGCGCTGCCCACGGCCAGCAATTCCACGCGCTGCGCGCCGCGCAGCAGTTCGATGGCGGCCGTCAGCGCCTTCACGTCGAGCATGTCGCGCAGTGCCAGTGCGGCCGAGGCGTTATTGCCCAGCACCTTGCGCGCCAGTTCGGCGTCGGAGTCCGAAATCTCCACGTGGCAGTGGGCCACCGTGATGGCGCCGCCCGTCAGGCCGGAAGCGAGCTTCAATTTGAAATCGGCCAGGCCCTGCACCCCGATCGAGCGGCAAAAGCGCATCACCGTCGGTTGGCTGACGCCGACCCGCTGGGCGATTTCGGCGATTGGCAGGGTCAGCATGGCGTTCGGCTCCTTCAGCACCCAGTCGGCCACCTTGCATTCCGAGGGGCTCATGCGCCCGCGCGCCTGGCGCACCGATTCGAGCACGGGCGCGCCGGAATGGGCGCGCTTGAGTTTTTGCGCCAGGATGGCGGCGATGCCCAGGAATGTGGGCAGTTCGGCCGTGATCAAAAAGGTGGGGATCTGCGCCAGGTATTCGTTCAGGCGGCCCTTTTGCTCGAAGCGGGCGCGGAATTGCGACTGTTCGAACAGGGGGCCCAGGCGCGGCACGATGCCGCCGCCTATATAGATGCCACCCAGCGCACCGAGGGTCATGGCGACGTTGCCGGCGATGGAGCCGAGGATGGCGCAAAAGCAGTCCACCGCCTCCAGGCATACATCGCATTCATTGTTCAGGGCGCGGCTGGTGATGTCGGCTGCCAGCAGTGGCGGCACGTCATGCCGGCCAGCCCGGTCGGACAGGGCGCGGTAGATCAGTTCCAGCCCGCGCCCGGAGGCGAGGCGCTCGGCCGAGACGTGCGACAGCTCGCGCCAGGCGAAGGACAGCACGTCCATCTCGCGCTGGTCGCAGGGGGCGAAGCTGACGTGGCCCCCTTCGCTGCCCAGTGCGATCCAGCGGTCTTCCGCCGGGATCATGCCCGACACGCCCAGGCCCGTGCCCGAACCGAGCAGGCCGATGACGCTGTCGGCGCGCGCCATGCCACCGCCGATCTGCAGGCGCTGGTCGGGCCGCAGATAGGGCAGGGCCATGGCCAGCGCCGTGAAGTCGTTCACCACCAGCAAGGTGTCGAGGCCCAGCGCGGCGCGCATCGCCTCGATCGAGAAGAACCAGTGATGGTTCATCATGCGGATATTGTCGTCGTCGATGGGATTGGCGATGGCGATGGCCGCATGGCGCACGCGCGCCGAACCGGCGGCGCGCGCCTCGCTGCTATCCATATAGGCGGTGATGGCGTCGAGCAGCGAGGCGTAGTCGTCGCAGGGCAGAACTGCCACCGCTTCCAGGTGGCCCTGGCGCGTTTCCAGCACGAAGCGGGCATTGGTGCCGCCGATGTCTGCCAGCAGGCGCGGCCCTTCACTGAAACGCTCCGCCGGATCGCTGCCTGCTATTTCCATTTTTTCATCAATTTTCATGGCGGTGCTTAGTCTCGTTTGCGTGCGCGGTCGTGGCGGCGCACTGTCGTTATGGGCAAAAACCAAGGATTTTAATTCGTATACGTGCCACGTGCCGAAAAATGCGGGGTGTCTGCGCAAATGCTTGCCCGCAGTGCCAGGAACGGTGGCGCCAGCGGAAAAATACAGGGCTTCAACTCGCACATCAGTACGCAAATAAAGTGTCGCAGAGTAGTCGTAGGATTACAACACAATATGTTGATATTTGTTCGTAGTATAGTTACTATGTCCCTGCTGGAAAGAATTCTGGCCAGTACATTCGGCCACGAATGACTAGATAAAAAATAAATTACTGAGGAGACTTACCATGCTGCATCGCACCATGTTGAAGGCCGTGTTGAAAACACTGCCGGCTGCCATCGTCTTAGCCATCGCCAGCGGTTCCGCTGCCGCCGACCCCATGTACCCAGGTGATGCCGAAGGCTTCCACGGCTACCTGCGCGCCGGCGCCGGCAGCAACACCTCCGGCGGCGGCGGTTCGCAAGGCTGCTTCGGCCTGGGTGGCAATACCATGAAATACCGTCTGGGCAATGAGTGCGACGCCTACACGGAATTCGGCTATACCAAGTCCGTCGCCAAGTCCGGCGGCGTGAACTACCTGGCAACCATCTGGGTCAACGCCTACGCACCGAATTCCGATTTCGGCGACAACAAGCTGGGTATCGTCAAGGCCTATGTCGAAGCGCAGGGACTCGACTTCCTGAACGGCGGCACGGCCTGGATCGGTAAACGCTTCTACTACCGTCCTGACATCCACATGCTGGATCTGCAGTACATCAATATGAACGGCACGGGCGCCGGCCTGGACCGCATTCCTGCGGGCCCGGGTAAATTCTCGTATGCCTTCTTCAAGGACAACGATATCGCCCAGCGCGATGACGACAAAGGCACGCGCAGCGGCGTACCGGGTTCCTACCTGGGCACCAAATCTGCCGTACGCCAGAACTTCATCTACGGTGAAATTCCTGTCAACACCAATGGCACGCTGGATCTGGCCGCGACCTACATCATCGGCGAAGGCAAGGATGATGCCATTCTGGGCAAGCGCAATAACGGCTGGCAGCTGTCGGCATTCCACCGTCAAGCGAAAGTCTTCGGCGGCGGCAACACCTTCGGCGTGCAGTACGGCGTCGGTCCTGGTGTCGGCGGTGCGGGCAACGGCCAGTTCGGCGCCTCGGGCGACACCGGCTACGGTTCGGACCGCAAGCGCACGCGCATCTTCAATGACATGGCGATCCAGCCGATGGCCAACTTCGGCATGGAATTCGTCGCCCTGTGGCAAAAAGACGAGTCGAATGCAAATGGTTCCTCGACCTGGACCTCGGTTGGCGTGCGTCCCGTGTACGCGTTCACCGACAACTTCAAGCTGGTGGGCGAACTGGGCACGGATCGCGTGACGCAAGCGGGCGGCTTGCCGGCCAAGCGTTTGACCAAGCTGACCATCGCACCGACGATCTCCGCCGGTCCTGGCCTGTGGTCGCGTCCTGAACTGCGCGCTTTTGTGACGTACGGCAAATGGAACGATGCGGCCACCGCGTCGGTCAATGCGTCGAACAACGGCGGCCCGATCTACAACAACAATACCAGCGGCACCTCTTACGGCTTCCAGGTAGAGACCTGGTTCTAAGTTTGCAGGCGTTGTAAGTTTAGATCAACCTGGCGCATCCTTCGCGGATGCGTTTTTGGCGCCGTCCCGTGATATAAATACAATGTAAGCATGTCATGGATCACGGCGCCGTCTTTTCACTGAAGATGATGCCCGTTTGCAAGCGGGTCTGAGCACAAGAGCGCCGGTACAGGCGCACTATCACCTTTTTCGGCCCCCGTATGCCGAAGCCCCCTAAAAGCTTGATCAAAAAAGGAATGTGGAGATGAAACTGAAATTCAAGATTACCCAACTGGCCGCACTGACCACCCTGGCATTTGCCGGCAGCGCCTTTGCGACCGACGTGGAAGTGTTGCACTACTGGACCTCCGGCGGCGAAGCGAAGTCCGTGGGCCAGCTGCAGCAAATCGTGAAAGAAAGCGGCTTCGGCTGGAAAGACTTCGCCGTGGCTGGCGGCGCTGGCGAAAACGCCGCGACCGCACTGAAAACCCGCGTCATTTCCGGCAACCCGCCAACGGCCGCCCAGATCAAGGGCCCATCGATCCAGGAGTGGGGCGCGGAAGGCGTGCTGGCAAATATCGATGATGCCGCCATTCCAGGCAAATGGGATGCCGTGCTGCCGAAAGTCGTCGCCGACATCATGAAGTACAAGGGTCACTACGTTGCCGCTCCCGTCAACGTCCATCGCGTCAACTGGATGTGGGTCAATCCGGAAGTGCTGAAAAAAGCCGGCGTGGCCACCACCCCGACCACCTGGGATGCGTTCTTCGACGCGGCCGAGAAAATCAAGAAATCGGGCGGCATCGCGATTGCCCACGGCGGCCAGCCATGGCAGGACGCCACCGTGTTTGAATCGGTCGCACTGGGCGTGGGCGGCACCGAGTTCTACAAGAAGGCCATCCTCAAGCTGGACCAGAAGGAATTGACCGGCCCGACCATGCTCAAGGTGTTCGACACCCTGGGCAAGGTGAAGACCTACATCGACAAGGACGCGGCCGGCCGCGACTGGAATCTGGCCACCGCCATGGTCATCAACAACAAGGCCGGCTTCCAGTTCATGGGCGACTGGGCCAAGGGCGAATTCACGGCCGCCGGCAAAGTGCCGGGCAAGGATTACCTGTGCGTGGCAGCTCCTGGCACCGACAAGGCTTACACCTTCAACATCGATTCGTTTGCCATGTTCACGCAAAAGGATGCGAATGCGAAGAAAGGGCAGATCGCCCTGGCCAACGCCATCATGAATCCGAAGTTCCAGTCGATCTTCAACTTGAACAAGGGTTCCATCCCCGTGCGCTCCGGCGTTTCCAAGGACAAGTTTGACGCTTGCGCCCTGAAATCGATGGAAGACATGGACGCCACCAATAAGACCGGCGGCCTGGTGCCATCGTTCGCCCACGGCATGGCGCTGGCATCGGCCACGCAAGGCGCCGTGACTGACGTCATCGCCAAGTTCATGAACACCAACATGAGCTCGAAAGACGCGGTTGCTGCCTTGGCCAAAGCGGCAAAAGTGAAGTAATCACGACGGCGCCGGCTTCCCCGCCGGCGCTCGCTGCATCGCATGCACCGCAGGCCTGCGCCCTGGCATCCGCCCAACGCAGGCCACACGCAGTTCTCTCTACGGCTCTCCTATGTCCATACGCAAGCAATTCGACCGATGGATACCGCAGATGGTGCTGGGCCCCACGCTCATCGCCAGTCTGCTGTTCGTCTATGGTTTTATCTTTTTGACCGGTTGGCTGTCGCTGACCGAATCGCGGCTGATGCCGAACTACGAGTTCGCCGGCCTGGTGCAATACGTCGAACTGTTCGACAATGAGCGCTGGTGGACCTCGCTCAAGAACCTCGGCATCTTTGGTGTCCTGTTCATCGGTTGCAGCATCGCCATCGGCCTGTTCCTGGCGATCCTGCTGGACCAGAAAATCCGCGCCGAAGGCGCGCTGCGCGCCATTTACCTGTACCCGATGGCGTTGTCCTTCATCGTCACCGGCACGGCCTGGAAATGGATGCTCAATCCCAGCCTGGGCCTGGAAAAGGTCATGCACGACTGGGGCTGGACGTCGTTCACCTTCGACTGGCTGGTGAACTCCGACATGGCCATCTACACGGTGGTCATCGCCGGCGTGTGGCAATCGTCGGGCTTCGTCATGGCCCTGTTCCTGGCCGGCCTGCGCGGCATCGATGATGAAATCATCAAGGCGGCGCAAGTCGATGGCGCGTCCTTGCCGACGATCTACTGGCGCATCGTGATTCCCGCCATGCGGCCCGTGTTCTTCAGCGTGCTGCTGATCCTCGCGCATATCGCCATCAAGAGCTTCGACCTGGTCATCGCATTGACGGCTGGCGGACCTGGCAACTCGTCGTCCGTGCCGGCCATCTTCATGTACCAGTTTTCCTTCACCCGCGGCCAGTTGGGCCTGGGCTCGGCATCGGCAATGATGATGCTGGCCACCATCGTGGCCGTGCTCGTGCCGCTGATGTACCTGGAAACGCGCAGCGCAAAGGCGATGAGATGACACACACTCCTACACGCAACAACAAACTCACCCTGGGACGGGTGGTGTTATACCTGCTGCTGATTCTATTCGCGGTGTACTACATCGTGCCACTGTACGTGACCCTGTCGACGTCGTTCAAGTCGCTCGACGAGATCCGCAGCGGCAACCTGCTGGCCCTGCCGCACGTGTGGCAATTCGATTCCTGGTCCAAGGCCTGGTCTTCGGCCTGCACGGGCGTGACCTGCGACGGCATGCAGCCCTTCTTCTGGAACTCGATCAAGATGGTGATTCCCGCCGTGCTGATCTCGACCTTCCTGGGCGCCTTCAACGGCTACGTGTTCGCGCACTGGCGCTTTCGTGGTTCGGAAATGCTGTTTGCCGCCTTGCTGGTGGGCTGCTTCATTCCGTTCCAGGTAGTGATCCTGCCGATGGCGCGCCTGCTGGGCGAATTCGGCCTGGCCAATACCACCACCGGCCTGGTCTTCGTGCACGTGGTGTATGGCACTGCCTTCACGACCCTGTTCTTCCGTAACTACTACATCGGCGTGCCGGAAGAATTGATCAAGGCGGCGCGCATCGACGGCGCCGGCTTCTTCCTGATCTTCCGCAAGATCGTGCTGCCGATTTCGGGTCCGATTTTCGTCGTCTGCATCATCTGGCAATTCACGCAGATCTGGAACGACTTCCTGTTTGGCATCGTCTTCGCCAGCGGCGATTCGCAGCCGATCACGGTGGGCTTGAACAATCTGGTCAACACGTCCACGGGCGTGAAGGAATACAACGTCAACATGGCAGCCGCGGTGATTGCCGCGCTGCCTACCCTGCTGGTCTATCTGGTCGCAGGCCGTTATTTTGTGCGCGGTCTGACCGCAGGCGCAGTCAAAGGTTAAGGAAATAATATGTCCAGTTTATCGATACGCGGTATCCGCAAGGTGTACACGAATGGCGTCGAAGTCCTCAAGGGCATCGACATCGAGATCAAGGATGGCCAGTTCCTGATCCTCGTCGGCGGCTCCGGCTCCGGCAAATCGACCTTGCTCAATATGGTGGCCGGCCTGGAAAGCGTCACCTCGGGCGAAATCCTCATCGATGGCAAGGTCGTCAACGACCTGCCGCCGAAGGACCGCGACATCGCCATGGTGTTCCAGTCCTACGCGCTGTACCCGTCGATGACGGTGCGCGAGAATATCGCGTTTGGCCTGAATGTGAAAAAGGTACCGAAGGCGGAGCAGGAAGAAATCGTTGCCCGCGTGGCAGAAACCCTGCAGATCACGCATTTGCTGGACCGCCGTCCGGCGCAGCTGTCGGGTGGCCAGCGCCAGAGGGTCGCCATGGGCCGCGCCATCTCGCGCAAGCCGTCGCTGTTCCTGTTCGACGAACCGCTGTCGAACCTGGACGCCAAGCTGCGCGTGGAAATGCGCGCCGAGATCAAGCTGCTGCACCAGCGCCTGAAGGCCACCATCGTCTACGTCACGCATGACCAGATCGAGGCGATGACCATGGGCGACCTGATCGCCGTCATGAAGGATGGGGTGGTGCAGCAACTGGGCACGCCGCAGGAAATCTACGACAACCCGGCCAACCTGTTCGTGGCCGGCTTCATCGGCTCGCCATCGATGAACTTCATCACCGTCAAGCCTGTCATCGAAGGCAACGAGGTGTTGGTCGCCATCGAGAACGCGGGCAAGAGTATGCGCCTTGCCTTGCCTTTCGACGCCGAGAAACTGCGCAGCTATGCGGGCCGCGACGTGATCCTGGGCGTGCGTCCGGAGCAGATCACGGACATGAGCAGCGCGCACGGCGACGTGGGCCAGGAACTGGGCTGTCTGATCGACCTGGTCGAGCCTACCGGCCCGGATACCCTGCTGACGACGCGCCTGAACGGCGCCGCCGTCACCTGCCGCACGCACCCGCGCGAAGCGGTGCTGCCGGGGCAGACCATGCAACTGTCGTTCAACCTGTCGAAAGCGGCCATGTTTGATCCGGCCAACGGCGAGCGTATCGCATAAAGTTTGATGTTGGTGGCAGCGGCCCGCTTGTCGAGGTGACAAGCGGGCCGTTGTCGTTTACGCTGCCGGCAACATCGCTTATTGATGGCACATGAAAAAACCTATCCTTGCGTTGGCCATTTTTGCCGACAGCGGCGGACAATCCAGATTGATGGCCGCGGCGAGCCCCCGCCCGGCAACGGCGTGCTGCCGGCCTTAGAACCAGGTTTCCACCTGCAGGCCGAACGAGGTGCCGCTGGTGCCGTTGCCGTACACGGGCCCCGATTCATTTGCCTTGTTGACGGCAGCCGTGGCGGCGTCGTTCCATTTGCCGTAGGTGACAAAGGCGCGCAGCTCCGGGCGCGACCAGTAGCCTTTGCCCGCCGTCAGGGTGGGCGCGAAGGTCAGCTTGGTCAGGCGCTGCGCGGCGCCGCCCGTGGGCGACGTCACGCGGTCCGTGCCCAGCTCGAACTGCAGCTTGAAGTTGTCGTTGACGGCATACACGGGACGCACGCCCAAGGTGGTCCAGGTCGAGCTGCCGCCCGAGGCGTTGGACTTGTCGCGCTGCACGATGGCCACCATTTCCGCGCTCCATTCCGGCGTCGGCTGTATCCACAGCGAATTGAAGATGCGCAAGCGCGTCACGTCGTTGCCATTGCGGATCGAACCCGTGGTGCCCATGCGGTCGCAGCACTGGCCGCCGGCACCCGTGCCCGGCCCCACGCCATACTGGATGCCGAAGGTGTTGGCGCCGCCCCACACCTTGTCCTGCTTGTGCAGCACGGTCGCCTGCCAGCCGCTGTGCGAGGTGCTGTCCTTCTTGTCGGGCGTGATGAGGGTGGTCAGCACTTCCAGCGTGCCGTCCTGGTTGACGGGGATGCCCTGGTAGACGAGGTTTTGCCGGATGGCCGAGTTGCCGGGCTTGTCGTTATCCTTGAAGAAGCCGTAGCTGATGCGGCCCGGTCCCAGCTTGTACTGGTCGATGCCGCCGCCCGTGCCGTTCATATTGATATATTGCAAGTCCAGCATGTGGATGTCGGGACGCATGTAGTAGCGCTTGCCGATCCAGGCCGTACCGCCGTTGAGGGTGGCAATGTTTTTCGCTTCCACGTACATCTTAGACATGCTCAGTTCCGAATCGCTGACGGCGGAGCTGGGCGTGTAAGCGGCCACCATGATATGGCCGACGAAGCTGACGCCATTGGCCGATTTGGCCATTTCCTTCTGGTACTCGAATTCGCCGTAGGTGTCGCATTCGTTGCCGAGCCGGTAGCGCATGGTATTGCCGCCCAGGCCGTAGCAGCTTTGCGGGCCGCGGCTGTCCGTGCTCGAGCCGAGGCCGGCGCGGAAGTAGCCGTGGTATTCGCCTTCGGCATCGCTGGCGTGGGCGGCGCCGCAGGCCAGCAGTACAGTGCAGGCGAGGGCCAGCGAGGTCTTGATCGGGTGTTGCATGGAATCTCCTTATCGTTATAAAAATTCGTGCTTGAGCACGTCGTACCGGATCGCTGCCGATCCAATCGGGGTGGCGGCCTGTGCGGGAAGGCTCAGGCGGCCAATATCTGTTTCGATGAAATCAGGTTGCCTGGCTGGCGCCGTGTGCGCGCCACGCCTTGCGCGTCGAACAAATGGAAGGCGCTGCTGGCGGCCGAGACCGTGAATGGCTGGCCCAGCGGCACGCGGTTGTTGCCGTCGCCGCGGATGACCAATTCCTGACCGTTGTCCAGGGTCAGGTAAATGAAATTGGCTTCGCCCAGGTGTTCCACCAGGCTGACGACGCCCTGGAACTGGGCGCTGCCATCACGGTTTTCCAGGATGTGCTCGGCGCGCAAGCCTACTGTGATGGCGTCGCTCGTCCGCAGGCCGGCCGGATCGACGAGGGCAGTGATTTCCTGGCCGCTGGCCAGCGCCACGCGCACGCCATCTTCCTGTGCTGCAAGGACTTTGCCCTCGAAGAAATTCATCATGGGCGCGCCGATGAAGCCGGCCACGAAGCGGTTGGCCGGCTGCTGGTACAGTTCCAAAGGCGTGCCCGCCTGCTGGATATGGCCGCCATGCATGACGACGATCTTGTCGCCCAAGGTCATCGCCTCGACCTGGTCGTGCGTGACGTAGACGATGGTGGCGTTCAGCTGGCGATGTAGCTTGGCAATTTCCAGCCGCGTCTGCACGCGCAGGGCCGCGTCCAGGTTCGACAGCGGCTCGTCGAACAGGAACAACTGCGGTTCGCGCACGATGGCGCGGCCGATGGCCACGCGCTGGCGCTGGCCGCCCGACAGTTCGCGCGGCAGCCGTTCCAGCAAGTGGTCGATCTTCAGGATGGCGGCAGCGTGGCGCACGCGTTGGGCGATGGCGTCCTTGCTGGCGCCAGCGATCTTCAGGCCGAAGGCCATGTTGCGAAATACGCTCATGTGCGGATACAGCGCATAGCTCTGGAAGACCATGGCGATGCCCCGTTCGGCCGGCGGCAGGTCGTTGACAACCTTGCCGCCGATGCACAGAGTGCCTTGCGAAATATTCTCCAGGCCGCACAGCATGCGCAGCAAGGTTGATTTGCCGCAGCCGGAAGGGCCAACCAGCACGACGAATTCACCGTCGCGGATGTCGAGGTCGATGCCGGCCAGCACATTGTGGTGGCCGTCGTAGGATTTGGTCAGTTGTTGCAGGCTTACATGGGCCATGGCGCACCTATTATTTGACCGCGCCGGACGTCAGGCCGCGGATCAGTTGACGAGAAAAAATGACGTACATGACGAGTACGGGAATGACGGCCAGCGACAGCGCCGCCAGCACGGAGTTCCAGTCCGTCACGTATTGGCCGATGAATTGCTGCACGCCCAGGGTGACGGTCTTGGTACGGTCCGACGGCGCCAGGATCAGCGGGAACCATAGGTCGTTCCAGGCGGGAATCATGGTGAACACGGCCACCGTGGCGATGGCGGGGCGGATCAGCGGCAGGATCACCTGGAAGAAGATGGCGAATTCGCCCACGCCATCGCAGCGCGCCGCATCCTTCAGTTCGCGCGGCACCTGGCGCACGAATTCGGACAAAATCATCACGGCCAGCGGCAGGCCCTGCGCCGTGTACACCAGCACCAGCGCCGTCAAGGTGTTGATCAGGTCGAGTCGCACCACCAGTTCCAGGATGGACACCGTGCCGAGGCGGATGGGAATCATGATGCCCAGCGCCAGGTACAGGGTCAGCAGGCGGTTGCCCGTAAACGTGTATTCAGACAAGGCCCAGGCTGCCATGGCGCCGAACAGCACGATCAGCAGCAGTGATAGCAAGGTAACGAATAGGCTGTTGCCGAAATACAGCAGGAAGTCCGAATTGGCCAGCACCTTGTGAAAGCCCACGAGGGAAAAGGTGGTGGGAGTGGGCAGGGCCAGCGGATTGTCGAAGATGGCGACCCGCGTCTTGACCGAGTTGATCAGGATCAAGACGATGGGGAACAGGGCGATGATGGCGTAGCTGGCCAGGATCGCATGCACGGCGGCGCGGCCCAGGGGGCGGGTGGAAACGTTGCGCATGGCGGCCCCTACAGTTCGTAGCGTGTCAGCTTGCGCTGCACGAAAAAGAAATACACGCCCACGCCCATCAGGATGACGAGGAACATCATGGTGGCCACGGCGGCGCCCATGGTGGGGCTGCCTAGCTGGGCCTGGTAACCGAAGAAGGTGCGGTAAAAGAAGGTGCCGAGGATGTCTGTGGCGTAATTCGGCCCCGCCAGCGCGCCTTTCACGGAATACACGAGGTCGAAGGCATTGAAATTGGCGACGAAGGTAAGGATGGTCACCAGCCCCAGGGTGGGCCAGATCAGCGGCAGCTTGATTTGCCAGAAGATGCGCATGGCGCTGGCCCCTTCCGCGTGGGCCGCCTCGATGATTTCCTCGGGTACGGCCAGCAGGGCCGCATAGATCAGCATCATGGGGATGCCGATATATTGCCAAACTGAAATGAGGGCGATGGTCAGCAGGGCCGTCGATTCCTGGCCCAGCCACGGCGCAAAGTAGCTACCGATACCGACGCCATCCATCAGCGACTGGCCTACGCCCCACAGCGGCGACAAAATCAGTTGCCAGATGAAGCCGATGATGACCACTGAAAGCAGGGTGGGCAGGAAGATCAGGGTGCGGTAGCTGCGTTCGCCTTTTAAGCCCTTGAGGCTGAAGAGGGTGGCCAGCAGCAAGCCGATGGGGTTTTGCAGCAGCATGTGGATGAGGAAAAACTTGCAGTTGTTCCACATCGCATTCCAGAAACTTTGCGACCATTGCGGGTCGAACAGGATGGTGGCGTAGTTGGCCAGGCCCGCAAAATGATGCTGGCCGCTCTCATCGGTCGTATACAGGCCGAGGCGCAGGGTGTCGGCCAGGGGCAGGGCGCTGAACAGCGAGTAAATGACCAGCGCCGGGGCCAGGAACACGAGCACGTGCCACGGGAAAGCTTTTTTCACGGCGAAACTCCAGACGAAGAAAAGCACCGGCGGCGGGGCCGCCGGCAAAACCGCGCCACCGGGCCGCTGCATCGCACTGCTCAGGCCGGTGGCGGGGGGAGGATAACGGGTTTGATTACTGCTGCGGCTTGTACCACTTGGCAAAGCCGGACTGGATCTGGCGCGCCGCGTCTTTCGGCGCCAGCTTGCCATTCAAGACCTGGGCGTTGACGTTCCACAGTTCGTTTTCCATGCTCGGTTCGCCACGGTTGAGGATTTGCGCGTTCAGGCGGATGGTCGAGGCGCAACTGGCGCGCCAGCCGTTCATCTGCTTGGCCACCGGGTCCTTGATGGAGATCAAATGGTTCGACAGCGAGAAGAAACCCGTCACCTTGTTGGTGTAGATGTCGGCGAATTCCTGCGAACCGAGCCAGGCGAGGAATTTGTAGGCGTCTTCCTTGTTCTTCGACTTCTTGTTGACGCTCATGCCGATGTCCGTGTGGTCCGAGATATAGCACTTGTCGCCCGCCTTGCGCACGGGCGGGTTGAAGGCGCCCAGCTCCAGTTCCGGATCTTGCTTGAAGTAGGCGATGTCCCAGGAGCCGGACGGGTAGATGGCGGCCTTGCCCAGTGCAAACTGGTTCTGGCTGTCGCCATAGGTTTGCGCGCTGGCGCCCTTGGACAGATAGCTGCCCAGGCGCGCTTCATATTCCCACGCGGCGACGAATTGCGGGTCGGTAAATTTGGCCTTGCCTGCGATCAACGCCTTGCGTCCATCCTCGCCCTTCCAGTAATTGGCGCCGATGCTGGTGAAGATCACCTGGTTCGCTTCCCACTGGTCGGCCGTGCCCAGCGCCAGCGGCGCATATTTGCCGCTCTTCTTGACCGTTTCCAGCACCTTGAAGAATTCCTCTTCCGTGGCGGGCGGCTGCAGTTTCAGTTCGCGGAAGATTTTTTTGTTGTACAGGAAACCATGCATGACGGAAGCGATTGGCATGCAGAAGGTATCCTTGCCATCGTCCGTTTGCCATGCCACCTTGGCCGAGGCGGGGAAGTTGTCCATGCCGGCCTTGCCGTCGAGCTTTTCCAGCTGGCCCCGCTTGTAGAGGGCCAGCGAGACGTCGAACGGGCGGCAAGCCAGCAAGTCGCCGGCCGTGCCGCCGCTCAGGCGCGCGTTCAGGGTGGAATCATATTCGGTGGGGGCGGTGGGCGAGAACTTGATCTCGATGCCAGGATGCTTTTTCTGGAAGGCGGGGATGAGCACCGTTTCCCATAGGGTCTTGTCGTCCACGCGCCAGCTTTCGATGGTGAGCGTGCCAGCTTGTGCCGAGCCGCTGGCCAGCAGCAGTGCCAGCAATGTGTTGCGCGCGGCCATGCCGCTTTTTGCATGCAGTTGCATGTCGTCTCCTTGTTGGTGTTGGTCTTGTTTGGCTGCCTGTTACGCTGCAGTTGGCGGACAGTAGCACCCTGGAAAATGTGACGCCAGCGCTAGGCGTTGCGCTGGCCTGTATCGATTATGTTGTTGATTAAAAAGGAGAATGTTGAAATGTGCAGGCGCGCTTTCTTACCTTTCCTTACCGTCGTTTGCTACCGCCGCGCGCCGCGCCGGGCGTCAGGCGGCCAGGGCGGTTTACCGGCCGCGCAAGATAGGGCAACAAAAGCTCACATTTCTTTACAAATCAAGGTACTTAATTACCAACATGCTGTTTTGTAGTTGGGCTATAGTTTGTCGCGACAAGAAAAAGGGGACAGGATTGAAGACGCCAGCGCGCAGCACTGCCGACCGCCATGCCGGGGCCGCCCGCCGTCGCGGCGTGGCGGCGCTGGCGCTGCTTGCCCTCATGTGTAGCAGCGTGCCAGCGCGGGCCGAAGCGCTGCAAGTGCTGCATTGGTGGACTTCCGCCGGCGAGCGCCGCGCCGCCGACGTGCTGGTGGCCCGCCTGGCGCAGGAAGGCCTCGAGTGGCGCGACGTGGGTATCGCGGGCGGTGCCGGGGTCGGCGCGGGCAAGGTCTTGAAGAGCCGCGTGCTGGCCGGCAATTCGCCGGAAGTCATGCAGCTGATCGGCTATACCCTGGGCGAGTGGAGCGACCTGGGCCTGCTGCTGCAGCTCGACAGCGTCGCCGCCAGCAATAACTGGCGCGCGACCATGTATCCCACCGTGTGGGGCTTGCTGCAAAACCGCGGCCATACGATGGGCGTGCCTGCCGGCATCCACCGCATCAATACCCTGTTTTACAACCGCAAGATCTTCCAGCGCCTGGGCCTGGCCGTGCCGCGCAGCTGGAACGACTTCGAGCGCGTGGCCGGCAAGCTGCGCCAGGCCGGCATCACGCCGCTGGCGCAAAGCAGCGAAGCGTGGCAAGTGGCCACCCTGTTTGAAACGCTGGTGCTGGCCGAATCGGGCCCCGCGTATTACCGCGCCCTGTTTGTCGAGAAGAAGGCCGAGGCGTATGCCGATCCCCGCCTGCGGCACGCCTTGCAACGGCTGAGGTCGTTGAAGCAATGGATGGGCACGCCGCTGCGCGAACAGGGCTGGCCCGAGATGGCGCGCCAGGTGGGCGATGGCGAGGCGGCCATGTACATCATGGGCGACTGGGCGAAAGGCGAGCTGAACGCCTGGGGCCGCGCCACGGACGAAGTGTTCGGCTGCACCGCCGCGCCCGACACGGGCGATTACCACCTGTACAGTATCGATACCCTGGCCATGTTTGCTTCCGACTACACGCACCAGGGCGCGCAGGAAAAGCTGGCGCAGGTGGTGGCTTCGCCGCCCGTGCAGCTCGAGTACAGCCAGGTGAAGGGTTCGATTCCCGCCTTGCGCCAGGTCGACCTGTCGCGCCTGGACAGCTGCGCGCGCGCCTCGGCGCAGGCATTCGCGCGTGGCGCCGCCTTTCAGGCACCGAGCCTCGTGCACCGCATGGCCACCGATGAAACCAGCAAGGATGCCATCATCGCCGAGGTACACCGCTATTTTCTGGACGAGACGATCAGCGCGGCCGAGGCCCAGCGCCGCATCGGCATTATGTTGCAGGCGCTGAATAAAAAAGGATGAGACCATGTCGCGCAAAATCCTGATCGTTGACGACGATCAAAAGACCCGCATGCTGCTGAAGGCATACTTGGAAAAGAACCAGTACGAGGTGGGCTTGGCGCACGATGGCGCCACCTTCCTGGCCGAATTCCACCGCCACGTCGACAGCCTGTCGCTGGTGATCCTCGACGTGATGCTGCCCGACACGGATGGTTTTGCCCTGTGCAAGGTGGTGCGCGCCCGCTCGAACGTGCCCATCATCATGCTGACGGCCAGTTCCGACGAGACGGACCGCGTGGTGGGGCTGGAACTGGGGGCCGACGACTACATCGCCAAGCCCTACAGTCCGCGCGAATTGCTGGCGCGCATCAAGGCCATCCACCGCCGCACGGGCATCGACGCGGCCGCCCCGCCCCGTTATTACCGTTTCGTCGGTTTCACCCTCGATACGCTGGAACGCACGGTGACGGATGCGGACGGCGAAGCGCTGCAACTGACGGGCCTCGATTTCCAGCTGCTGCGCTACTTTGTCGAGCATCCGGGCGATATCCTCGACCGCAGCGTGCTGTGCGAACAGACGCGGGGGCGCGACGCGGGGCCGCTCGACCGCTCGCTCGATGTGCAGGTGAGCCGGCTGCGCCTGCGCCTGAAGGACGACGGCAAGCAGCCTATGCTGATCAAGACGGTGCGCGGCGCCGGTTATGTGTTCTCGGCCGACGTGAGCAGTGCGCATGCCTGAGCGGGGCGTGCGCCGGCTGCTCGGGCGCCTGCTGCCGCCATCGCTGCTGGGCCGCCTGTCCGTGGTGATGGTGGCCGGCGTGCTGGCCACGCAACTGGTGGGCAACCTGATCTGGGCCACGCAGCTGCGCCGCGATTCGGCGGTGGAGGCGCGCATGGCTTCGCAGCACCTGGCCCGCAGCGCCGCCAGCACCATCCGTTTTTTTCTCAGCTTGCCGGCCAATTATCGGCCCATCCTGATCCAGCAATTTCGCGAGATGGGCGGCACGCGCTTCTTTGTCAACGTCAACCAGGGGCCGCTGGCCATCCACGAGATTGCACCGCACGCGCTGGCCGACACGGTGGTGGCCACGGTAGGCGCGGCGCTGAAGGACGACTTGCCGCAGCTGGCCGGCTACCGCGTGGGCTTTGCCTGGCCGACCGACCTGGTGGTGGCCGACAGCGGCGCGCGTATCGGCGAACTGCCGGAAAACTGGGTCCAGCATATCTTGCTGCTGAAACCGAATCCCGCGCCCGTGCTCGTCATCCAGGCCGAGCTGGAACCGGGCAACTGGCTGTACCTGGCGGCACTGATGCCGAATCCGTATTTCTTGCAAAGCAGTAATCCGTGGACCTTGGACCGGGTGCTGCTGCAAGCGTTGTCGCTGGCGGCCGTGCTGCTGCTGTCCATCCTCGTCGTGCGTTGGACCACGCGGCCGCTAGCGGCCCTGTCCGACGCGGCCGAAGCATTTGGCCGCGGCGAGACGCCGCCGCCCTTGCCGCAGACGGGCAGCCGCGAGTTTGTGCAGACGGCGCGCGCCTTCAGCGGCATGCGCGAACGCATCCAGCGCTACTTGGAAGACCGCGAACGGCTGTTCGTATCGATTTCGCACGACTTGCGCACGCCTATCACCCGCCTGAAACTGCGCACGGAATTGCTCGACGACGATGTGCAGCGTAACGAATTCCACGACGATCTGGATGAGCTGGACATGATGGTGAAGGGTGCGCTGCAATGCGTGAAGGATAGCGACATCCATGAAAATGCCACCGAGCTCCGGCTCGACGCCTTGCTGCAGCGCATGGTGCGCGGCACCCAGCTGGCCGGCCACGATGTGCATTACGTGGAGACGGACTTGAGCGTGAAGGCCAAGCCGCTGGCGCTGAAGCGCGCCATCGGCAACTTGCTCGACAATGCCTTGTTTTACGGTAAGACGGCCCACCTGTCGGCGTGTCGCGAAGGGGGGCACGTGGTTATCCGCATCCGCGATGACGGCCCCGGCGTGGACGAAGAGGCGTTCGCCAGCCTGTTCCAGCCATACGTGCGCCTGGAACATGGCCGCGAGCAAAACGCGCATGGCATGGGACTGGGGCTGGGCATCGCGCGCAGCATCGTCCAGGCCCACGGGGGCGAGCTGACCCTGGCCAACCACCGCGACGGCGGCCTGGAAGCAACCATCCGCCTGCCTGCCCAATAAACAGTGGTCAGCGCAGTGGTCAGCGAGGCGCGGCCAGCAGCGCGCTGGGCACGCGCGGCGAGGACATCAAGTCGCGGAACGCGGCCCAGTGCTGTTCGCGCGTCGTGCCTTGGCGCTCGACATAGGCTTTGGCCATGTCCTGGCCCAGGTTGTAGTTGATGACATAGGCGCCCATGGCATCGTAGAACTGCAGGCGCTGCGCGGATTTTTCGGCCGGGTACAGGCGCACGTTGACCAGCCATTCCAGCGCTTCTTCCCGGCTCAGGCTGCCTTCGAGGTACTGGCGCGCGATGTCGTTGTCGGCGTAGCCGAGCTTGGCCAGCAGCGCATTGAGTTGCGCATAGCGGGGCGCCAGCGCCGGATCGAGGCCGGCCAGCGGGTACAGCACCTGCTGTTCGAACTCCAGCCGCTCTTCATCCGTAAAACTCAGTTCGATGCCGTAATTGGCCGTGCCTTCGGCGATCAAGGATTGTGGCGAATACAGCGGATAAATGCAGTATTCCATCCAGCCCTTGCCGCGCACCAGGTCGCGCTCTAACAGCACATTGTAGACGTGGTGACCCGGATACGCTTCGTGGCAACCGAGGTCAACGGCGCGATCGATATACACGGGCAAGTCCGTATTGATCTGGATCACGCTCTGGTAATTGCCCTTGTACCAGTTGTAGCCGCTCCATGGCTTGTCGGTGACGAATTCCAGTACAAAATCTTCGCCTTCGGGCAGCGCGATGTACTGCAGGGTGCGTTCGCGGCCCGCGCGGATGGCCGCCTCCATGACGGCGCGCAGCTTGTCGGCGGGAATGACGAGTTGCGCGCGCAAGGCGTTCACGCGCTCGCTGACCGTGCCCTCGCCTGGCAGCAGGGCGTCAATCTGCGTCACCAATTCTTCGTAGTTTGCGCGGCTGTGGTGGGGCGAAACGGCATCGTACAGGCGCGCGCTTTCCGTATCGAAATCCAGGCGTACTCCTTGCAGCATGTCCACCTTGGCCAGCACGGCTTGCAATTGCTTGCGCAGGTTGACGGCGCGCAGGCAGTGCTCGTCAGCCAGCAGGGCCAGCGCTTCATTCGCAGCAGCCTTGATGCCGCTCAAATCCCGTTGTTGTTCTACCGCTGCCGCCTGCCACTCGGGCGGGCCGTAATAGGCATCTACATAGGAAGCGTCGTGCTGGCCCATGGCCAGGACCAGTTTGACGTAACGCTCGGCCACGTCGGCAAGGGAAGGGGAGTTGCTGTCGTTATTCGTCATGGCGGCAGGGTTTTTCGCGGTTGGGCAGGCGCTTATTGTATAGCGCAATGACACGCGCGTGAGGCATGTACTCGCCACATCATTTCTTTGCAGTAATTGAGGAATCGCATCTTGATATACATCAGTGATCCGGGCATTCGGTACCTGTGTCACGCGCTTTGGCGGCAAGATGGCAATCCATCGTTGAGCACGCTGACGGCCATCCGCGATGCCATGGGTTTGCGCTTGGCCGTGGAACCCAGGCAGCCGTTTCCTGCGCCGGCTGCCTGAGCTGTTTGCAAACGCCTAGAATTCCACGGGCCGCGCCTCGCGCATCGCTTGCGTCATGGCCAGGCCGATGCGCGTCGCTTCCGTCGCGTCGTGCAAGGTCAATGACAGAGTGCGCCGGCCCAGTGCCGCATCCGTAAACTCCTGCGCCTCGATCAGGAAAGCGTCGGCGAAGCGGGCATAGAAGTCCGGCGTGCATTCATTGCGCACGCCGTGCGCATCCGAGATTTCCACGCGGTTCAGGCGCGGATTGCTACCCACGGCCAGGCGGCCACCCGTGCCGAACACTTCCGTCAGGGTTTCATGGCCATGCGCCATGGTGCGCGACGCCATGAAGCTGGCCATGCTGCCATCGCTGAACTCGACCGTTGCCAAGCCGTTGTCGACGTCGCCGAACGCCTGCAAACCCGTGTGGATGGCATTCGTGCCGCTCGCATACACGCGCCTGGGCACGGGGTTGCCCAGCAGCCAGCGCGCCAGGTCGATATCGTGCACGCTGCAATCGAGGAAGATGCCGCCGCTGGTGGGGGCGAAGCGCATGAAGGCGCCGCTGGGGTCGTTCTGGTCGCAGGTTTGCGAACGCACCAGATACGGCTTGCCGATGAAACCTTGGGCGATCTTTTGCTGCGCATCATGGTAGCTGGCATCGAAGCGGCGCACGAAGCCGATCATGACGGTCAGTTGCGGGTGGCGCGCCGCTTCCGCTTCCACCTTCAGGCAGTCGGCCAGGTCCAGCGACAGCGGTTTTTCGCAAAATACGTGCTTGCCGGCGCGCAGGGCGGCGATGATCTGGTCTGCATGCAGCGAGGTGGGGGTGACGAGAAAGACGGCGTCCAGGCCCGGGTGGGCCAGCAGGGCCTCGTAATCGGCATAGCCGGTGGCGATGCCGAGCGTGCTGGCAGCCCAGTCCAGTTCGGCTTGCACGGGGCTGCAGGCGGCCACCACTTCGGCGTTTGGCACGCGCTGCGCCAGGTTGATGGCATGGCGCTGGCCCAGCCGGCCCAGGCCGACGATGCCGACTCTTAATGTTGGGGATGACATGGTGTCTCCAAGTATTTTTATTATTGGTTTATAAAGTGACCACGCGTTGTTCGCGCCACGACAGGGTGGCCGCTTCCGCCAGTTCCAAGGCCTTCAAACCATCATGGACGGTGGTGCGCAGCGGCGTGCCGTGGCTGAGGGCGTCAAAGAAATGCGCCATTTCCTGTGCGTAGGCCACGCGGTAGCGTTCCAGGAAGAAGTCTTCCGGCTTGTCCACGCTGACGTTCACAGAACCATAGGCCG
The DNA here is from genome assembly GCF_051380665.1 of Janthinobacterium lyxosi. Taxonomy (NCBI): domain Bacteria; kingdom Pseudomonadati; phylum Pseudomonadota; class Betaproteobacteria; order Burkholderiales; family Oxalobacteraceae; genus Janthinobacterium; species Janthinobacterium lyxosi. The sequence continues at coordinate 38,242 of NZ_JBNYXM010000021.1, read as the reverse complement.
TCACTTCTGTCGGCTTGTGGTTGCCCGCCTGCAGCATGCCGGCGCTGCCCAGCACTTCGAAGCGCTGGTCGTAGCCGTAGGCTGCGCGGCGCGAGGCATTGATCTGGCACAAGCGTCCTTTGGCCGTGCGGATGGTGACGACGGCCGTGTCCAGGTCGCCCGCCTCGCCGATGGCCGGGTCGACCAGGCAGCTGCCGGTGGCGTGCACGCTGACGGCTTCATCGTCGAGTATCCAGCGGAAGATGTCGAAATCGTGGATCAGCATATCCTTGAAGATGCCGCCCGAGACCTTGATGTAGCTGACCGGTGGCGGGCCCGGATCGCGGCTGGTAACCACCAGCAGCTCCGGCGTGCCGATTTCGCCCGCTTCGATGCGTTGTTTGACGGCATTGAAAGTGGGGTCGTAGCGGCGCTGGAAACCCAGCATGCACATGACCCTGGCTTCCTTGACGGCGGCGGCGCAGGCGCGTGCCCGGTCGAGGGTCAGGTCGACGGGTTTTTCGCAAAAGATGGCCTTGCCGGCGGCGGCCGAGCGCAGGATCAGGTCCGCGTGCGTGTCCGTGCTGGAGGCGATGACGACGGCCTTGATGGCCGGGTCGGCCAGCGCCGCTTCCACGGAGGCGCTGCTGCCGCCATGCAGGCCGGCCAGCGCGGCGGCCGCTTCCTGGTTGACGTCGACCACGTACTTGAACTGTACGCCGGGTTGGGCAGCCAGGTTGGCTGCGTGGATTTTGCCGATGCGTCCGGCGCCGAACAACGCTACTTCAATCATCATGTTCTCCTGGGGTGTGGATTTCTTCGATGTCGAGCTCTAATTTGTATGCCAGCGCGATGAACAGCGCCTGGCACAGGCAGATGGTGCTGGTCAGCGAGCGGAAGGCGAAGGCGCTGCCCTCGGTGACGGTCAACAGCGCGTCGGCGGCCCGCGCGAGCGGGGCCAGCTTGCTGTCGGTAATCACCAGGACCTTGGCGCCCTTGTCTTGCGCCGCCTTGATGCACTGCTGGGTTTCCTTGCCGTAAGGCGAGAAACTGATGGCGATCGCCACATCGCGTTCGCGCACGCTGCGCATCTGTTCGCGGTGCATGCCGCCCAGTCCGCTAATCAGGTGCACGCGCTTGTCCGTGTGTTCCAGTGCGTAGGCGATGTAGGAGGCGATCGGAAAGGACCGGCGCACGCCGATTACATAGATGTTTTCCGCTTTCAACAGCAGGTTGACGGCCGCTTCCAGCTGCGCGTCGTCGAGGCCGGCAGCCAGGTCGTCGAGGCCGGCGCGGCTGGCGCCGACGAATTCGCGCGTCAGGTCGCCTGCGCTGAGGGCGGCATCGCGCGTGGAAATGAGCTTGCGGATGCGCTGCTGGTAGTCGGGCGTGGCGCCGGCCTGGTCCGTATAAGCCTGGCGGAACACGTCCTGCATTTCGGAAAAGCCCGTATAGCCGAAGCGCTGCGCGAAGCGCACGATGGCGGACGGTTGCACGTCGCAAGCGGCAGCGATGTCGCTGATGCGCTCAAGCATCAGGCTGGCCCGGTGCTTTTCAATGTATTGGGCGATGACTTTCAGCTGGCGCGACAGATTGTCGTACTCGGCGGCAATGTGCTGCATCAACTGTTCGATGGGGGCGGTGGCTGCCATGGTTTTTTCCTCTGTGTGCTTGCTGGGCCGCGTCATTGCTGCGGCTGGTTCTGACGAGAATTATAGGAGCGAATCAGAAAAATAGAAATGATTTTCTATTTTAATTTATTTTGAAAATTTTATTGCATTTGTCTTTTTTGTGGCCTAAGCTGTGCACAGTGCATCGGGTCTTGCCGGTTTCCCGGTTCCCCGTTGACACGCGACAAAAGCTGGCAACTATAAAAATTAATCCTTCAAGGAGACATTCATGCAAAGCAATAAGCGTAAGGGATTTCTGAAGAGCCTGGCCATGCTGGGCCTCGGCCTGGGACTGGGTCTGGGCATGAGCGCCAGCCACGCGGCGGGCGAGAAATTCGTGTTGATCAGCCATGCGCCTGATTCCGATTCCTGGTGGAATACGATCAAAAATTCCGTCAAGCAAGCAGGCGAAGACTTCAATGTCACCGTCGACTACCGCAATCCGCCGAATGGCGACCTGGCCGACATGGCGCGCCTGGTCGAGCAATCGGCCGCCCGCAACTACGACGGCGTGATCGTCAGCATTGCCGACTTCAGCGTGCTGCAAAAACCGCTGGGCCTCGTTGCCGCCAAGAAGATCCCGTTTGTGACGATTAATTCAGGCACCCTGGCGCAAAGCGAGCAGCTGGGCGCCGTGATGCACGTGGGCCAGCCTGAATATGAGGCAGGCAAGGGCGCCGGCGAAAAAGCCAAGGCGGCCGGCATCAAATCCTTCGTCTGCGTCAACCACTACGCGACGAACCCGTCGTCGTTCGAGCGTTGCCGCGGCTTTGCCGAAGCCATCGGCGTCGATTTCAAGGCCGCCACCCTGGATGCGGGCGAAGATCCGACCACCATCGAAAGCAAGCTGAGCGCCTACCTGCGCAACAACCCGAAAACCCAGGCCGTGCTGGCGCTGGGTCCCACCTCGGCCCACGCTTCGCTGAAGGCGCTGGAAAAAATGGGCTTGAAGGGCAAGATGTGGTTCGCCACGTTCGACCTGTCCGATGAAATCTCGAAAGGCATCAAGGATGGCAGCATCCAGTTCGCCATCGACCAGCAACCCTACCTGCAAGGCTATATTCCCGTTGCCGTGCTGGCCATCATGAAGCAGGACAAGACCACGGACCTGGCCAAGGTACGCGAAAAGCTGATCAATAACGCCAAGTTCAAGGCGCGCCTGGCCGAGTATGGCCTGGCTCCATCGTATGGCCCGCGCCATATCGGTTCCGGTCCTGGGTATGTCACCAAGGACAATATCGGCAAGGTGGAGAAATACGCCGGCCAGTTCCGTTAAGCCCCCGCTTTTTAATTCAATCAATACCTTAGTCGTTGTCCCCGCGCGCAGGCCATGCTTGCCGGCGCGCGGGTCCTGCCGCCCTGGAATTGTTGTCGAGGCTGGCAGGTTGCTATAAACAAGGGAGACATAGCATGAGTACCGTGAAATTAAGCGTGGAACAGGGCGGCATGGCCGCCTCGGGCACGCCGCCGCAAAAGCAGGGCGCCGATGAGCGCGTGGGGCAGGTCAGCTGGCTCAAGCGGCTGTTCAGCCGTCCGGAATTCGCCTCGATCTCGGGCGCCATCCTGGTGTTCGCCTTCTTCATCCTGACGGCCGGCGACTCTGGCATGTTCAACCTCGACGGCGTGATCAACTGGGCGCAAGTGGCCGCCTACCTGGGCATCATCGCCATCGGCGCCTGCGTATTGATGATCGCCGGTGAATTCGACCTGTCGATCGGTTCCATGATCGGCTTTGCCGGCATGATGATCGCCATCCCTTCCGTCTACTTCCACTGGCCCGTGTGGGCCGCCATCCTGTTCGCCTTTGCCGGTTCGATGGCACTGGGCTGGCTCAACGGCTACCTGGTCATCAAGACGCGCCTGCCTTCGTTTATCGTCACCCTGGCCTTCCTGTTCATCCTGCGCGGCCTGACCCTGGCCCTGTCCATCATGTTTGCCAACCGCACCATCGTCAGCGGCATCGGCGCGCTGGCCGCCGACGACTGGCTGGCCCTGACCCTGTTCCATGGCGAAGTGGGCACCTCGCTGTTCGCCTGGATGGCCAAGGCGGGCTGGATCACGGCGCTCGACAACGGCGCGCCGCTGGTCAAGGGCATACCGAAAGTCATCGTCTGGTGGGCCGGCCTGGCGCTGGTGTCCGGCTTCGTCCTGGCCCGCACCCGCATCGGCAACTGGATCTTCGCCGTCGGCGGCGACGCCAACGCGGCCAAGAACGTGGGCGTGCCTGTGAAAACCATCAAGGTATCGCTGTTCGTCTTCACGGCCTTCTGCGCCTGTTTGTTTGCCACATTGCAAGTATTTGACGTGGGTTCGGCTGCCGCCGACCGCGGCATGCAGAAGGAGTTCGAAGCCATCATCGCGGCCGTCATCGGCGGCGCCTTGCTGACGGGCGGCTACGGTTCCGTCGTCGGCGCCTGCTTCGGCGCGCTGATCTTCGGCGTGGTGCAGATCGGCATTACTTATACCAATATCAATTCCGACTGGTTCCGCGTCTTCCTCGGCGTCATGCTGCTGATCGCGGTACTGTTCAACAACTTTGTCCGTGCCCGTGTCACGGAAGCGAGATAAGCCATGAGCGAATACATCCTTGCGCTGGAAAACATCAGCAAACGTTTCGGCTCCGTCATCGCCCTGCAAAACGTCACCCTGCGCTTGAAACCGGGCGAAGTGCATTGCCTGCTGGGCGACAACGGCGCCGGCAAGTCGACCCTGATCAAGACGCTGGCCGGCGTGCACCGGCCTACCAGCGGCGACTACCTGGTCGATGGCAAGAGCGTCAGCTTCAATTCGCCGAAAGAGGCGCTCGACCTGGGCGTGGCGACCGTCTACCAGGACCTGGCGCTGGTGCCATTGCTGTCGGTCGCGCGCAATTTCTTCATGGGCCGCGAACCGATCAGGAAAATGTTCGGCGTGCTGCCCGTGATGGATATGGAGTACGCCGCCACCACGGCGCGCGACAAGCTGGCCGAGATGGGCATCATGGTGCGCGACCCGCACCAGGCCGTGGGCACCATGTCGGGCGGCGAGCGGCAATGCCTGGCGATTGCCCGCGCCATCCACTTCGGCGCGCGCGTGCTGATCCTCGACGAGCCGACGGCCGCGCTGGGCGTGAAGCAGTCGTTCAATGTGCTGAAACTGATCTACAAGGCGCGCGAACGGGGCTTGTCCGTGATCTTTATTACCCACAATGTGCACCATGCCTATCCCGTGGGCGACTCGTTCACGCTCCTGAACCGGGGCAAGTCGCTGGGCACTTACACCAAGGAAACCGTTTCCAAGGATGAAGTACTCGACATGATGGCGGGCGGTGCGGAAATGCAAACGCTGATGGCTGAACTCGACGGTGTCACGATTTAAGGATAACCATGAATAACCCGACACAATTTGCCCAGGGCCGCGCGCTCGACGTGATCTGCCTGGGCCGCCTGGCGGTGGACCTGTATGCGCAGCAAATCGGCAGCCCGCTGGAAGACGCGACCAGTTTCGCCAAGTACCTGGGCGGCTCGTCGGCGAATATCGCCTTCGGCACGGCCCGCCTGGGCCTCAAGTCCGCCATGCTGTCGAAGGTTGGCGACGACCACATGGGCCGTTTCTTGACGGATACCTTGTCGAAAGAGGGCTGCGACGTCAGCCATGTGGGTATCGACCGCGACCGCCTGACGGCGCTGGTGATGCTGGGTATCAAGGACAAGGACACCTTCCCCCTGATCTTCTACAGGGAAAATTGCGCCGACATGGCCATCGACCTGGTGTCGGTGGATGCGGCCTTCATTGCATCGAGCAAGGCGCTCTTGATCACCGGCACGCATTTTTCCACGGCTGCCATGCACGCCGTCAGCACGCAGGCCCTCAAATTGGCGCGTGCCAACAACGTGCGCAGCGTGCTCGACATCGATTACCGGCCCGTGCTGTGGGGACTCTCTGGCAAGGCGGATGGCGAAACGCGCTTCGTCTCGAACGACGGTGTGACCCGCCACCTGCAGGCGATCCTGCCGCAGTTCGACCTGATCGTCGGCACGGAAGAGGAATTCATGATTGCCGGCGGCGGCGGCGATATCATGGCCAGCTTGCGCGCCGTGCGGGCCGCCACCCTGGCCACCCTGGTCGTCAAGCGGGGCCCGCTGGGCAGCGCCGTCATCGACAATGTTGTGCCGCACAGTCTCGACGACGCGTATAACTACCGTGGCGTGCGCGTGGAAGTGCTCAATGTGCTGGGCGCGGGCGACGCTTTTCTCTCCGGCTTTTTGAAAGGCTGGCTGCGCGGCGAGGATTACGAAGCGTGCTGCCGCTACGCGAATGGCTGCGGTGCCCTCGTTGTGTCGCGCCACGGCTGCGCGCCGGCCATGCCGTCGCCCGTCGAGCTCGACTATTTCCTGGCCAATGCAGCCAAGCTGACGCAGCCGGACCAGGACGCCACCTTGTCGCGATTGCACCGTACGACGGTGGCGCGCAAGCAATGGGATGAATTGTGCGTGTTTGCGTTCGATCACCGCACGCAATTCTTTGAACTGGCGCAACAAACGGGCGCATCCGAGTCGCGTATCTTAGCCTTGAAGCAATTGATGGTGCAAGCCGTGGCGCAGACGGAAACGGCATTGCAGCTGGCCGGCAAGACGGGTGTGCTGATCGATGGGCGCTATGGCGTCGACGCGCTCAACGATGCGACGGGGCGGGGCTGGTGGATAGGGCGTCCCGTGGAATTGCCGGGATCGAATCCGCTGCAATTCGACTGGGGCCGCTCCATCGGCTCGCATTTGCTCAGCTGGCCGAAGGAGCACGTGATCAAATGCCTGGTGCAGCTGCACCCGGACGATGCCGTGGAAAACCGCCTGGAACAGGAAGCGCAGATCAAGGCCCTGTATGACGCGGCGCAAGTGAGCGGTCACGAACTGTTGCTGGAAGTCATACCGTCGGACGCCTTGCCACAGGGCGACGATACCGTCTTGCGCGCCGTCAAGCGCCTCTACAACCTGGGCATTTATCCGGAATGGTGGAAGCTGGAAAGCATGTCGGCTGCGCAATGGCAAGCCATCGATGCCCTCGTGCACGAACGCGATCCATATTGCCGTGGCGTGGTATTGCTTGGCTTGAACGCGCCCATCGCCGCCCTGGCCACCAGCTTCGAAGAAGCCAGTGCCAGCACGACGTGCCGCGGCTTCATGGTGGGCCGCACCATCTTCCAGGAACCGAGCCGCCGCTGGTTGGCCGGCGAACTCGACGATGCAGGCCTGATCGCCGCCGTGCGCGCCAACTTCGAGCAGCTCATTAGCTTGTGGCAACGCACGCGCAACCGTCTGGAGCGTGCAGCATGAGCGCCACTGTCCGCTTGACCATGGCGCAGGCGCTGGTCCGCTATCTGGCCGCCCTGCGCACGGAAGAGGGGGATGGTAGCTTGCTTCCCCTGTTCGGCGGCGCCTTTGCCATCTTTGGCCACGGCAACGTGGCAGGCCTGGGCGAAGCGCTGTACCAGTACCGCGACAGTTTTCCCACCTACCGCGCCCACAATGAACAGGCGATGGCGCACTCTGCCATTGCCTACGCGAAAGCGCACATGCGCCGGCGCATGATGGCCGTCACCAGTTCCATCGGTCCCGGTGCCACCAACTTGCTGACAGCTGCCGCCCTGGCGCACGTGAATCGTTTACCGGTACTGCTCTTGCCGGGCGACGTGTTCGTCTCGCGCGCGCCGGATCCGGTGCTGCAGCAGCTGGAAGACGCCACGGATGGCAGCGTTTCCGTCAACGATGCATTCAAGCCGCTGTCGCGTTACTTTGACCGGATTATCTATCCGGAACAGTTGCTCACCGCCTTGCCACGCGCCATTGCCGCCTTGACGGACCCGGCCGCCTGCGGTCCCGTGACCTTGTCCCTGCCGCAAGACGTGCAGACGATGGCGTATGACTATCCCGTCGACTTTTTCGAGCCGAGGATCGTGCGTTTCCGCGCCTTGCCGCCCGTCGAGCAGGAGCTGGAAGAAGCGGCGCTGCTATTGAAAAATGCGAAACAGCCGCTGATCGTGGCCGGTGGCGGCGTGCTGTACGGCAAGGCCAGCGTCGCCTTGCAGGCGTTTGCCGAACGGCACGGCATCCCCGTGGCGGAAACCCAGGCGGGCAAGAGTGCCTTGTCATGGGACCATCCGCTGCAGCTGGGCGCCATCGGCGTGACGGGTTCGCCCGCCGCCAACGCGCTGGCGTTTGATGCGGACGTGGTGCTGGCCATCGGCACGCGCTTGCAGGATTTTACGACCGGCTCGAACTCCCTGTTTGCGCAAGCGCAACTGGTCAGCCTGAACGTCAACAGTTTTGACGCGCTGAAACGCCGTGGCCTGGGCTTGCAGGCGGACGCGACGCTGGGCTTGCAAGGACTGTCGCGGCTGCTGGGCAGCTGGAACAGCGGGGGCCTATGGCTGGACCGCGCACAGCAGGCGGGCAATGCCTGGCGCGAGACAGTCAACAGCATCACGGGCCGGCGCGAGGTGGCTGGCTTGCCGTACGACGGCGAAGTCATCGGCGCCGTGCAGCGTTCATCACCGGACTCCAGCAGCAACGATATCGTCGTTTGCGCGGCAGGCACCTTGCCGGCTGAACTGCATAAACTGTGGCGAACGGAAACACCGGGCGGCTACCACATGGAATACGGCTACTCGTGCATGGGTTATGAAATTGCCGGCGGCCTCGGCGTCAAGATGGCCAAACCCGAGCGCGAAGTGATCGTCATGGTGGGCGACGGCAGCTATCTGATGATGAATTCGGAAATCGCCACCGCCGTCATGCTGGACAAGAAACTCATCATCGTCGTGCTCGACAACCGTGGCTATGGCTGCATCAACCGATTGCAGCAGGCGTGCGGCAATGCCTCTTTCAACAATATGTTACCCGACAGCGCACCCGTGATTGACTTTGCGCTGCACGCGCAGTCGCTGGGCGCGCTCTCCGAACACGTGGGCAACATCGCCGAGCTGGAGCAAGCCATGCTGCGCGCCCGGGCAGCTTCCCGCACGTATCTGATCTGCATCAATACGGACGACACGCGTACGACCGCAGAGGGTGGTTGCTGGTGGGAAGTGGCCGTGCCTGAAGTCTCCACGCAAGCCGGCGTGCAAGCTGCCCGCATCCGTTATGAACTTGACCGCCAAGGACAAATAAAATGAACGCACCAACCTGGAATGTGAAGATCGGCATCAACCCGATCTCGTGGATGAACGACGATTTGCCCAGCCTGGGCGGTGAAACTCCGCTGGAAACGGCCTTGAAAGAGGGCGCCGGGATCGGCTACGTGGGTTTCGAGCTGGGCAACAAGTTTCCCAAGGACGCCCCGGCCTTGAACGCCGTGCTGGCCAAGTATGACCTGGCCTGCGTCTCGGGCTGGTATTCGGGTCGGCTGGCGCACCGCTCTGTGGAAGAGGAAATCGCTGCAGTTGGCGCGCATTTACGCTTGCTGGCCGATAGCGGCGCCAGCGTCATGGTCTATGGCGAAGTGGCCGACGCCATCCAGGGCGAAGCGCGCCCGCTGTACAAACGTCCCCGTTTCCAGACCCAGCAGCAGTGGCAGGCCTATGCGGACAAATTGACGGCGTTTGCCGCCCACCTGCTGGCGCACGGCGTGCGTCTGGCCTACCACCACCACATGGGCGCCTACGTGGAAACGCCGGCGGACGTGGATCAACTGATGGCCTTGACGGGGCCGGAAGTGGGCTTGTTGTTCGACACGGGGCACATCACCTTTGCCGGCGGCGACGCGCTAGCCGTTTTGAACAAGCATATCGAGCGCATCTGCCACGTGCATTGCAAGGATGTGCGCCCCAACGTGGTGAAACTGGCCCGCAATGGCCACTGGAGTTTCCTGCAGGCCGTCATCAATGGCGCCTTCAGCGTGCCCGGCGATGGCAGCATCGACTTCCCAGCCATCTTGACACGCTTGTATCTGCACGGTTACGAAGGCTGGCTGGTGGTGGAAGCGGAGCAAGACCCGGCTGTCGCCCCCAGCTATGAGTACGCGAAGATGGGCCACGATTACCTGGCTAGCCTCGTCGATGCCATTCCCCGCCTGGGCAGGGAGGCGGCATGAGCCCGCTGCTGGTCAAGGCCCGGCCTGGTTCCATCATCGTCGAGGTCACGCCCGAGTCGGCCGGCTGGACGCATGTGGGCTTTGCCGCGCACCGTCTGGCTGCCGGGGAACAGTTGAATGTGGACACGGGCAGCCGCGAACTGTGCATCGTTGTATTGACGGGCACGGTCACCGTCCAGGCGGGCGGGCAGACCTGGGAAGCCATCGGCAATCGCCAAAGCGTCTTCGAGGACCGCTCGCCGCATGCCGTGTATGTCCCACTGGATACGAAGGTCAGCATTACGGCCGTGAGCGCTGGCGAAGTGGCTCTGTGCAGCGCCCCGGCCACGACGCATCGCCCGGCGCGCCTGATCGAACCGGCCAGCATGACGCGCTCCGTGCGCGGCAAGGGCGCCAATACCCGCTATGTGTGCGACATCCTGCCGCAAACGCAAGAGGCCGATGGCTTGCTGGTGGTCGAGGTGGTCACGCCGTCCGGCCATTCATCGAGCTATCCGCCGCACAAGCACGACAGCGACAATGTGCCGCTGGAAAGTTCGCTGGAAGAAACGTATTACCACCGTCTGAACCCGGAGCAGGGCTTTGCGTACCAAAGAGTCTACACGGATGACCGTTCCATCGACGAGGCCATGGCCGTGGAAAACCACGACGTGGTGATGGTGCCCAGGGGTTACCACCCCGTCACCGTGCCGTATGGCTATGACGGCTATTACCTGAACGTGATGGCCGGCCCAAAACGCGTGTGGCATTTTAAAAACGACCCGGCCCATGAGTGGCTGATGAATACTAAATAATCAAGGACAAGATATGACTACCCCGACAATTGGCCACTTTATTGGTGGCAACCCGATGGCGTCGCGCTCCGAGCGCACCAGCGAGGTCTTCAATCCCGCCACGGGCGCCGTCTCGGCCAAGGTGTCGCTGGCCACGCCGAGCGAGCTGAACGCGGCCGTGGCCGCCGCCCATGCGGCCTTTCCTGCCTGGTCGCAAACTTCGCCCCTGCGCCGCGCACGCGTCATGTTCAAGTTCAAGGAATTGCTGGAAGAACATGCCGATCAATTGGCTGCCCTGATCACGGCGGAACACGGCAAAGTGTTTACGGATGCCAAAGGGGAAGTCACGCGCGGCATCGAAGTGGTGGAATTTGCCTGTGGCATCCCGCAGCTGATGAAGGGAGAATATTCGGAGCAAGTGGCTGGCGGTATCGACGCTTGGTCGATTCGCCAGGCGCTCGGTGTCTGCGTCGGCATCACGCCCTTCAACTTCCCTGTCATGGTGCCGATGTGGATGTTCCCGATGGCGATTGCCTGCGGCAATACGTTCGTACTCAAACCATCCGAGCGCGACCCGTCGGCCAGCCTGCTCCTGGCGCAGCTGTTGACGGACGCGGGCTTGCCCGACGGCGTCTTCAACGTCGTGCAGGGCGACAAGGAAGCCGTGGATGGCTTGCTGCATCACCCGGATGTGCGCGCCGTCAGCTTTGTCGGTTCCACGCCGATCGCCGAATACATCTACGCCACCGGCTGCGCGCAGGGCAAGCGCGTGCAAGCCCTGGGTGGTGCGAAAAACCACATGGTCGTCATGCCCGACGCGGATATTCCCCAGACGGTGGATGCCCTGATGGGCGCCGCCTTCGGTTCGGCGGGCGAGCGTTGCATGGCCATTTCCGTCGTCGTGGCGGTCGGCAATGTCGCGGATCAACTGGTCGAAGCGCTGGTGCCCCGCATCGCCGCCTTGAAAATCACGCAGGGCATGGATTTGAAGGCTGAAATGGGCCCCGTGGTCACGCAAGTACACAAGGACAAAATTACCGGCTACATCGCCACAGGCGTAAAGGAAGGCGCCAAGCTGGTGGCCGACGGACGCGGTTTCGTCTTGCCCGGCCATGAAAACGGCTTTTTCCTTGGCGGCAGCCTGTTCGACCATGTGACGCCGGAAATGACGATTTACAAGGAAGAAATCTTCGGCCCCGTGCTGTGCATCGTGCGCGTGCCTGATTTCACGACGGCGCTGGACCTCGTCAACGCCCACGAATACGGCAACGGCACGGCGATTTATACGCGCGATGGCAACACGGCGCGCGAATACACGCACCGGGTGCAGGTGGGAATGGTCGGGGTAAATGTACCGATCCCCGTGCCGATGGCCTTCCACAGCTTCGGCGGCTGGAAGCGCAGCCTGTTTGGCGACCACCACGCGCATGGCCCGGAATCCGTACGTTTTTATACAAAACAGAAGGCTGTCACCCAGCGCTGGCCCGCGTCAACAAAGGCTGGCGCCGAATTTGCCATGCCGACTCTCAAGTAAAACGCAAAACCAGCTGGTTCGTTTCTTGCTTACTGCAATGGTTAATTGTTTAGCCATTGCAGATAGCCCTCCATGACGTCCAGCCGTACCCAGCCTTTGCGCATCGTAGTCGTCAACACTATTGTCGAGCACGGCGTGCACGAGAATGCGGCATTGGCTTCGCAAGTGCTGCGCGGCAATGCCTTGCGCATCGGCTTGCTGGAATCGGGCTTTGACATCGTCGCCTCGCTTCCAGCCGACCTCTACCTTCCCGAGCGCATTGCGCAACTGCAGCCTGACCTTATCATCATCGATGCCGAATCGGATGCGCGCGATGTGCTTGAACACATCGTCATCGCCACGCGCGACGAGCGCCGTCCCATCGTCTTGTTTACCGAAGACGGCGCCACGGCCAGCATCGACGCGGCCATGGCGGCCGGCGTGTCCGCCTATATCGTTGCCGGCTTGCAGGCCGAGCGCATCTTGCCCGTGCTGAACGTGGCGCTGGCGCGCTTCCGCCAGGAAGAAAAATTGCGTGCCGAATTGCTCGACACGCGGCACAAGCTGCTCGAACGCAAGGTAATCGAGCGGGCCAAGGGCCTGTTGATGACGCATCAGGGCTTGACGGAAGAGCAGGCTTACCAGCGGCTGCGCAGCATGGCCATGAACAAGAAGCTGAAACTGGCGGAAATTGCCCAGCGCATCCTCGACGTGGAGGACTTGCTGGGATGAATCGTCCATTTCCTGACACATGTTGGTGCGGCGCACCATTGCAGTGCGTTTCCCGCCGCCCTGGACCGGGCATGCACAGGCACGGTCCTTGCTGCAGGATGGGCATGGCCTTGCCCATATCGGCGCGGAAAAACAGTATTTATCAGCAAGGAATGGTATGACAGAGCAAGCGGGCAGGCAGGCAGAACGTAGCGCCCAGGTGACGCGATCAGTACAGCCGGAAAAACAGACGATACGCATCGGCTACCTGCCGCTGACCGATTGTGCCTCGCTGGTGATGGCCTCGAAGCTGGGCCTGGATGAAAAATACGGCATCAAGATCGAACTGAGCCGCGAGATGTCGTGGGCCGGCGTGCGCGACAAATTGAATAACGGCGAACTCGACGCTGCCCACGTGTTGTACGGTCTCGTGTATGGCGTGCAGATGGGCATCGGCGGGCATCAGCACGACATGGCCGTGCTGATGAATTTGAATCACAGCGGCCAGGCCGTCACCCTGTCGGCGGCGCTGGCGCGTGAAGGCGCCCACGATGGTCCCACCTTGGCGCGGCACATGCGCGCTGCGGCGCGGCCTTTTGCGTTTGCGCATACTTTCCCGACCGGTAACCATGCGATGCTGCTGCAATACTGGCTGGCCGCGCATGGCATCGATCCGCTGCGCGATGCGCGCGTGATGACGGTGCCGCCGTCGCAAATGGTGGCCGCCTTGCGCGCGGGCCAGATGGAGGGCTTTTGCGCCGGCGAACCGTGGGGCTACAAGGCCATCGTCGATGGCGTGGGCGTGACGGCCACCACCAGCGGCGCCATCTGGCCCGACCATCCGGGCAAGGTGCTGGGCACCAGCGCCGCGTTTGCGCACCAGCATCCAAACAGCTGTCGCGCCCTGATCGCTGCCGTGCTCGAGGCGGGACGCTGGATCGACGCCAGCGACACCAACCGGATGGCCATGGCGGCCACTCTTGCCGAGCCCGCTTATCTGAATACGCCGCAGGAAACGCTGGCGCCGCGCATCCTCGGCCAGTATCAGGATGGCCTGGGCAAAACCTGGGACGAGGCGCACGGTTTGAAGTTCTACCAGGACGGCGCCGTGAATTTCCCCTACCTGTCCGACGGCATGTGGTTCATGACCCAGCACCGGCGCTGGGGCTTGCTGCGCGACGAGCCTGATTACCTGGCGGTGGCAAGGCAAGTCAATCGCATCGACCTGTACCGCCAGGCGGCGGAAATGACGGCCACGCCTTTGCCAGCGTCACCGATGCGCCGTTCGACCCTGTGCGACGACGTCGTGTGGGATGGCAGCGCGCCGGAAGCGTACGCGGCATCGTTTGCCATCGGCCACTGTTTTTGACTGAATTTCTGATTGGAGACTGCATCATGGCACAACAAGGAAGCGTGACCTTGGTCGGCGCCGGCCCCGGCGACCCGGACCTGTTGACGATCAAGGCAGTGAAGGCCATCGCGCGGGCCGACGTGGTGCTGATCGATGACCTCGTCAACCCGGCCATCCTCGCGCATGCGGCGCCCGGCGTGCGCGTGGTCGAGGTGGGCAAGCGGGGCGGCTGTGCGTCCACGCCGCAAGCCTTCATCGAGCGCCTGATGCTGGCCGAGGCGCGTGCCGGCCTGCACGTGGTGCGCCTGAAAGGGGGCGACCCCTACCTGTTCGGGCGCGGCGGCGAAGAGCGCGCCTATCTGCGCAGCCACGGCGTGGCCGTCGAGGTGATACCCGGCATCAGCAGCGGCCTGGCCGCCCCGTCGTCCATCGGCGTACCGCTGACGCACCGCAGCTGGAGCCAGGGCGCGATCTTCGTCACGGGCCATGGCAAGGATAGCGCCTCGGAGCCGAACTGGGCGGCATTGGCGCAAAGCGGCCTGACCCTGGTCATCTACATGGGCGTGGCGCGGGTGGTGGCCATCCAGGCGGGTTTGCTGGCCGGCGGCATGGCGCCCGGCACGCCCGTGGCTGTGGTGCAATCGGCCAGCTTGCCGGCACAGCGCCAGTTGCTGAGTACTTTGCACGCCTTGCCGCATGACTTGCTGACCAGCGGCCTGGGCAGTCCCAGCATCATCGTCGTGGGCGACGTGGTGCGCTGCGCCGATGCCTGGGATGACCATGGCGCTGGCGCCTTGCTGGCCGCTGCCGTCGAACGCTAGCGTATCGGCAGCGCCACGGGACGGATGGGCGCCGCGTCGCCGCCCCGGAACTTCAAGGAGGCGCCGATGAAGGCAAACTGGTACACCTTGTCGCGCGACAGCGCTTCCAGGTCGACCAGTTCCAGGATGGGCGTGCCCTGCTGCGCCAGCAAATAGGTGTGCACGGGCAGGTAGTTGCCGGCCACTTCGGAGGGAAACGCCTCGAAACTGAGGTTGTCCGCGCCCACCACCATGGCGCCGCCATCTTCCACGAGGAATTTCGCCGCATCGAGCGACAGGCCGGGCGGATTGGCCATGTAGGCCTGCGCCTGCTCATAGTGCTGCATGCGGCCCGTGCGTATCAGCACCACGTCGCCCTTTTCCAGCGTGATCTTCTGGTGCGCCAGCGCCGCGCGCAAGTCCTGCCGCGTGACCCGGTAATTGTCGGGCAGCTGTGACAGTCCCTTGGCCACGGCCACGTCGATCAGCACGCCGCGCGCGACGATGGGCGGCAGTTTTTCCGCGCCCGTCACGGTCCAGCCCCGGTCGCCCAGATACTGTTCCTCTGTAAAACCGTTCCAGATCTTGCCGTTCAAGCCGAAGTGGTTGAGGGCGTCGATATGCGTGCCCATGTGCGCATACATGGACACGGCCGAACCAGTGTAACTGACGTGGCGGTTCATGGTGACGCCCACGTGCATCGAGTCGGCCACCACATTGCCCTTTGGCGTGTGCGTCATCCACATCTGGTAGGGCGGATCGCCGGCCGCCTGCCAGCTGGGCATGCCGACATAGAAATCGACGGCCAGGTCATAGCTCTTGCCGCCGTCGATGCGCGCCAGGATGCCGGCGCGCGAGGTTGGCGTCATCAGGTTCAGGCGGCCGATTTCGTCTTTCGGCCCCCAGGGGCTGACGCCCACTTCAGGCAGGGCGGTGGTGGCCGGGGCCGCCTGCGCTGCGCCAGCCAGCAGGGCCAGCAGCAGCGGCAGGGTGTTTGACGGGGACGGGAAGGTGAACATGGGGTGCTCCTTGTGTCAGGTGAAGAATGAAGTCATCATCATATTGTTTTTCATTTGGATAATAATCAGCGATAAAATAATAATATATTCAACTGCAAGGAAAGAATCATGGATGTCCTGGCGCACATGCGCGTGTTCCGCAAGGTGGTCGAACGCGACAGCTTCAGCAAGGCGGCGCAGGACCTGAACCAGTCGGCGGCGGCCATCAGCAAGCAGGTGCGCCAGCTGGAGGCGCGTGTGGGCACCGTGCTGCTGGTGCGCACCACGCGGCGCATGAGCCTGTCAGACGGCGGCCGGGCCTACTATGCTGAATGCTGCCGCCTGCTCGACGAGGTCGATGCGCTGGAACTGGCCACGCGCGGCTGCGCCGGCAAGGTGGCGGGGCGGCTGCGCGTGAATGCGCCGCTGTCGTTTGGCCTGAAAGTGCTGTCGCCCCTGCTGCCGACCTTCATGGCGCGCTATCCGGAAGTCAACATCGAGATGACCCTGGACGACCGCCTGCGCGACGTGGTGGGCGAGGGCTATGACGTGTCGCTGCGCATCCGCGCCGCGCTGGCCGATTCGACCCTGGTGGCGCGCCGCCTGGGCGACGTCGAGCAACTGATTTGCGCGGCGCCCGCCTACCTGGCGCGGCGCGGCACGCCGCTGCAGGCGCAGGACTTGCACGGCCACGATTGCCTGGCGTATCGGCTGGCCGACAGCCCCGGCGTCTGGCAACTGGCCGGCCCGGAAGGGACGAGCAGCATCGTCCTGCCCGTGCGCTTTTCCGCCGACAGCAGCCTGCTGCTGGCCGACATGCTGGTGGCCGGCATCGGCGTGGGCGCGTTGCCGTCCTTCGTCGCCAGGCCCCTGCTGGCCAGCGGCACCCTGGTGCGGGTGCTGCCATCGCACGGCATGGCCAGGCGCGGCGTGTATGCGTTGACGCCCGATGGACGCCATGTGCAGGAAAAGGTGCGCGCCTTTTGCGACTTCCTGGCCGGTGCGCTGCAGACGGTATAGGCGCGGTGTTTTCCAGTGCAGCCATCATGCGCGCTTTTTTTCTTGCACAAGCGCGTCGGGCAGGAGCTTTGATAGTATCCTCGTACCTGTTGGGTGGCCTGTGCCGCACATTCGAGGAACCGGAATAAGCGATCGACAATGCACACTTTGAGCAAGGGCGGGACGGTAGCGGGCATCAGGATCTGGGCGGGGGGGCTGCTGCTGGCATTGGCGGTGGGCGGCGCCCTGTATGCGGGGGCGGCGCGCACGGTCAATGACGACGCCGAGCAGCGTTTCGACAATCTCACGCACGGCGCCCAGCATAGCCTGGCCACGCGCGTAAAAAGCTATTCCGACTTGCTGCGTGGCCTCGAAGCGCTGTTTCGCACCAGCGAGCAGCTGACGCGCCGCCAGTTCCACGATTACGTGGCCGGCCTCGATATCGTGCGCCAGTTCCCCGCCATCGAATCGGTCAATTATGCGGTGGCGCTGACGCAGGCGCAGCGCGCGGCCTATGTCGCCGATGTACGCCGTGACACCAGCCTGGCGCCGGGCGGCTATCCCGCATTCACCATCCGCCCGCCCGGCGAGCGGCCGGAATACATCGTGCTCACTTACCTGGAGCCCGATTCCCTGCTGTCTGAACGCATGGGCGTCGATATCGGCGCCAACCCGCTGGTGGCGCAGGCCCTGGCGCAGGCGCGCGACAGTGGCGAAGTGAGCGCGTCGGGGCAGGTGATCATGATCAAGGGACCGCCCGCGCACGTGGGCCTGGGCATGCGCCTGCCCGTGTACCGCAATGGCATGCCGCAGGGCAGCGTGGCCGAGCGTCGCGCCGCCTACCAGGGGTCAGTGGGCATCGGCTTTGGCGTGGCGCAGCTGGTGCACAGCGCGCTCGAACGCAGCGCCCTGGAGCCGCTGCACCTGACCCTGTACAGCGCCGCCGAACCTCGGCCTGCCGATGGCGCATGGCGCATCACGCCGCAGGACCGCCTGCTGTTCAACGATGACGGCGACCTGGCGACACCGCCGCCGCAACCGGGCAGCGATGCCGCTTATTTCGACCAGGTGCTGCCGGTGGCTTACCAGGGCGGCGTATGGAAAGCCCATTTCCGCGTGCGCAAGGCGGAGCTGTACAGCAGCTTCGACCGCTATTTTCCGTGGCTGGCGCTGGCCGTCGGCGTGGCCGGCACCCTGCTCATTTATGGCTATATCTTTACCCTGTACCGTTCGCGCCGCAATGCGGTGGCGCAGCGCACCCTGCTCGATACGGTGCTCGACAGCGTCGATGCCTACGTCTACATGAAGGATGCCGACCTGCGCTACCGCTACGTGAATGCGCGCACGGCGAAGATACTGGGCCGCTCGGCGGAGCAGTTGATCGGCCGCCAGGATGGCGAGTTGATGCTCGGCGATGCGGCTGCCGCCGCGCAGCTGACCGAACGCCAGGTCTTCGACAGCGGCGCCAAGTTCGTCGGCGAAGAGCGCTTCGTCGATGCGCAGGGCCAGGTGCATCACCTGTGGAGCGTGAAGGTGCCGTTGGGCTTGCCCGGTCCCGTCACGGGCCTGATCGGCCTGTCCACCGACGTGACGGAACTGCATCGCCTGAAGGAGCAGGCCGACGCGGCCAGTCAGGCCAAGAGCGACTTCCTGTCGAACATGAGTCATGAAATCCGCACGCCGATGAACAGCATCATCGGCATGGCACACCTGGCGCTGAAATCGGTGGCGGATGCGCGCCAGCGCGATTATCTGAAAAAAATCTTCCATTCGGGCCAGCATTTGCTGGGCCTGATCAACGACATCCTCGATTTTTCCAAGATCGAGGCGGGCAAGCTGGAACTGGAAGTACTGGACTTCCGTCTCGACACCCTGCTGGCGAATATCGCCAGCCAGCTCGGTGATGCGGCCGCCGTCAAGGGATTGGCGCTGCAGTTCGATATCGCGGCCGAGCTGCCGCAGCGCTGGTGCGGCGATCCGCTGCGCCTGGAGCAGGTCTTGCTGAACCTGACCAGCAACGCCATCAAGTTTTCCGACAATGGCAGCATCTTCGTGCGCGTGCGCCAGTCCGAGGAGCGCGGCAGCCACGCCATGCTGCGCTTCGAGGTGCAGGACCGGGGCATCGGCATGAAGCAGGAAGAGGTGGCGCAACTGTTCCGCTCCTTCCACCAGGCCGACCCCTCTACCACGCGCAAGTATGGCGGCAGCGGCCTGGGGCTGGTGATCAGCAAGCAGCTGGTTGAACTCATGGACGGCAAGGTGGGCGTGTACAGCCAGCCGGGCCTGGGCAGCACCTTCTGGTTCACGGCGCGCCTGGAGAAAAGCGCGCAAGCGGGCGACGAGCGCATCGCCGAGGTAGAGCCGGAAGTATTGGGGGTGATCCGCGGCGCATCCATCCTGCTGGTGGAAGATAACGTCTTCAGCCAGCAGGTGGGTTGCGAATTGCTGGAAGACGCCGGTGCTACTGTCTGCGTCGCCTGCAATGGTCGCGAAGCGCTGGAATTGCTGGCCCACCAGCGCTACGACTGCGTGCTGATGGACGTGCAGATGCCGGAGATGGACGGCTTCGAGGCGACGCGCCGCATCCGCGCCGACCCGAATCTCAACGGCCTGCTGGTGATCGCCATGACGGCCAATGCGGGCAGCGACGACCGCGCCCGCTGCCTGGCGGCGGGCATGGATGAATTCGTGACCAAGCCGATTGCCCCGAATCTGCTGTTTCACCTGCTGGCGAAATGGTTCCGCCTGCGTGGCGGTATCGGCAGTATCGGCCACGCGCGCGTGGGCGACAGGCTGGCGGCGCTGCCGAAAGCGCCGCCATCGGCCGCCTCGTTGGAGTTGCGCGACACGGCCATCCTCGACCTGGCCACCCTGGCGCTCACGTTCAGCAATGACGCCTTGAAGATGCGTAAATACACCCAGCTGTTTCTCGACACGGCGCGCGATGGCATCGCAGAAATGGAGCAGGCCATGGCGCTGGAAGACCTGGGACGCCTGGCCGACCTGGGCCACCGCAGCAAATCGTCGGCGTTGGCCGTGGGCGCCCATGCCTTTGCCAGCCTGTGCGCGTCGATCGAAGGCTTGCGTCTGGGCGGCGACTTGGCGCAGGCGCGCGCCTTGCTGACGGCCCTGGGGCCGGCGCTGGCGCAGGTGGCGGAACAAATTTCAATGGAATTTTCCGCCAGCGACGCCCCCTGACGCAAGCAGCGGCGATAATATGCCTTTGACGTCTCCGGCCACCCGGCCGGAGACGCGGCAACCCATCGGATCAGCATGCATACTCCCGTCACGCCCGGCCTCCTCATCCTGCATGGCAACCAGCTGGAACAGCTGCGCGCCGCCGTCTTCCAGTGGCTGCGCCAGCATCCGCTGGCGCCCCTGGAAACGGATATCTTCCTGGTGCAGTCGAACGGCGTGGCCGAATGGCTGAAGATCGCCCTGGCCGAGGAGATGGGCGTGTGCGCCGCCACGCGCATCGCCCTGCCGGCGCGCCTGCTGTGGGAAAGCTACCGGGGCATGCTGGGGCGCGAGCGGGTCCCGCGCGTGTCGCCGTTCGATAAATCTCCGCTGACCTGGCGTTTGATGCGTCTTTTACCCTCTTTGCTGGCCGACCCGGTATTCGCGCCGCTGCGCTACTTCCTTGCCGATGGCGATTGCGAACGCCGGCTGCAACTGGCCGAGCGCCTGGCCGATTTGTTTGACCAGTACCAGGTCTATCGCGCCGACTGGCTGGCCGACTGGGCCGCGGGGAGCGACCAGTTGCGCACGGCGCGCGGCGAGTCCGTCGTCTTGAAGGAAGACCAGCGCTGGCAGGCGCAGTTGTGGCGCGCCGTGGCGGCCGACGTGGAACCGTTCGAGCGCGACACGGGCCGCGCCGACATCCACGAGGCTTTTTTGACGGCGATCGCCGCCGGCGATGCGCCTGCCGGCAAGCTGCCGCGCCGGGTGGTGCTGTTTGGCGTGTCGGCCTTGCCGTACCAGACCTTGCAGGCGCTGGCCGCGCTGGCGCGCCACACGCAGGTGGTGCTGGCCGTACCCAACCCGTGCCAGTTTTACTGGGGCGACATCATCGACGGGCGCGACTTGCTGCGCGCGGAAAACAAGCGCCAGCGGCAGCGCAATGGCCACGACCTGGCGCAAATTCCGCTCGAAGAACTGCATGCGCACAGCCATCCGCTGCTGGCCAGCTGGGGCAGGCAAGGGCGCGATTTCATCCGCATGCTCGACGAATTCGACGAACACGCGCAAGCCGAAGGACGCGACGACAGCCTGCGCATCGACCTGTTTGGCGAGGAAACGGGCGAAACCCTGCTGCAGCAGGTGCAGGTGGCCATCCGCGAACTGCGCCCGCTGGCCGAGCATGAGCAAACGCCGCCCGAGGCGGGCGACCGCTCGATTGAATTTCACGTGGCGCACAGCGTGCAGCGCGAAGTGGAAGTGCTGCATGACCAGCTGCTGGCCATGTTTGCGCACAGTGCCGAGACGGGCTTGCGCCCGCGCGACGTGGTAGTGATGGTGCCCGACATCGATACCTTTACGGCGGCCATCCACGCCGTCTTCGGTCAGTACCGGCGCAATGACGAGCGTTTCATCCCGTTCGAGATCGGCGACGTGAAGGACCGCAGCGTCAACCCGCTGCTCGTCGCCCTCGAGTGGCTGCTGCAGCTGCCGCAGCAGCGCTGCCGCCAGAGCGAAGTGCGCGACCTGCTCGACGTGCCCGCGCTGGCTGCCCGCTTCGGCCTGCAGGCGGACGACCTGGCCACCCTGGGCGCGTGGATCGAAGGGGCGGGCGTGCGCTGGGGCCTGGACCAGGCGCACCGCGCCGGCCTGGGACTGGGCGCGGCCGGGGAACAGAATGCGTGGATATTCGGCGTGCGGCGCATGTTGCTCGGCTATGCCAGCGGCAGTGGCGCCAGCTTTGGCGGCATCGAGCCGTATGCGGAAGTGGGCGGCCTCGATGCGGCGCTGGCGGGCTCGCTGGCGCAGCTGGTCGAGGCGCTGCTGCACTGGCGCAGCGTGCTGGCCGGCGCGCGCACGCCCGCTGAATGGGGCGTGCAGGCGCGCGCGCTGCTGGCGGCTTTTTTCGATGCCGACGACGAGGGTGACCGTTTGACCTTGGCGCAGCTGGAAGGCGCCTTGCAAGGCTGGCTGGAAACCTGCGAGCATGCGGGCTTTGTCGAGCAGGTGCCGCTGTCCGTGCTGCGCGTGGCATGGCTGGGCGCGCTGGACGAGCCGACCCTGAACCACCAGTTTGTCTCCGGCGGCGTGACCTTCTGTACCCTGATGCCGATGCGCGCCGTGCCGTTCCGCGTGGTGTGCCTGCTGGGCATGAATGATGGCGATTTTCCGCGCCGCGCGCAGAAGGCCGATTTCGACTTGCTGGCGCTGCCCGGCATGGCGCGCCCGGGCGACCGCTCGCGCCGCGACGATGACCGCTACCTGATGCTCGAAGCCTTGCTGGCTGCGCGCGACAAACTGTACGTGAGCTGGGTGGGGCGCAATGTGCGCGACAATTCCGAGCAGCCGCCGTCGGTGCTGGTGTCGCAGCTGCGCGACTACCTGGCCGCCGGCTGGTCGCTGGACCGGCACCTGGCATCGCTCACTACCGAGCATGCGCTGCAGCCGTTCAGCCGCCGCTATTTCGAAGCCGGTGGCTTGCTCACGTACGCGCGCGAATGGCGTGTCGCGCATGCCGATGAGGAGGCGCAGGCCGAGGCACTGGCGCTGGGACCCTACGAACTCGATCCCGGCACGCGCTTGAAACTGGGCGAGCTGGCCAGCTTCCTGCGCCAGCCCGTCAAATACTTTTTCCGCCGCCGCTTGAGCGTCTATTTCGCCGATGCGGCCATGCTGGGCGAGGATGAAGAGCCGTTTGGCTTGAATGCGCTCGAGCGTTATCTGCTGGAAGACACCATGCTGGACGACGGCGGCGCCGTGGAAGCGCTCGATGACGTGCGCGCCAGCCTGGAAGCGCGGGCAGAGAAGCTGGCACGCGAAGGCGTGCTGCCCATCGGCCTGATCGGCCAGCAGGTGCAGGCGCAATTGGTCGAGGCGCTGGTGCCCGTGCGCAGTGCGTGGTTGTCCCTGCGGGCCTCGTTCCCGCTGGCGGCCGACAAGCGCGCCATCAACTTGCCCTTCGGCGAGCTGCAGATCGACGACTGGCTGGACAAATTGTGCAGCAATGGGCAGGAGACGGCCTGGCTGATGCAGATTTCCTCGAAAGTGACGGACAAGGGCGGCCTGGCGCGCGGCGACAAGCTGATGCTGATGTGGCTGCGCCAGCTGGCCGCCGCTGCCCTCGGTTTTCCCGTCACCGGCTACCTGGTGGCGCGCGACGCCATCGTCAGCATGGCGCCGCTCGATCCGGCCACTTCGCGTGCAGCGCTGGCCACCTTGCTGGCGCTGTGGCGCGAAGGCATGAACCATCCGTTGCCGACTGCCTGCAAGACGGGCCTGGCGCTGGTGCAGCAGGGCGACCCGCGCGCCGTCTACGATGGCGGCTTTGACATGTCGGGCGAGCGCGAAGAACTTTGCCTGGCGCGCCTGTGGCCCGAGTTTTCCGCGTTGGCCGCCGAGGAAGCATGGCAAGACTGCACGCGCGAGCTGTATGGCCCGCTGGCTGACTGGCTGCAACAGCACATCACGATCGACCCGATTAGCGCGCCCTTCGATGGCGCCGGAGAAGAACCATGACCAGCCATCTGCTCAACCCCCTGGCGTTCCCGCTGCACGGCTCGCGCCTGATCGAAGCCTCGGCCGGCACGGGCAAGACCTGGACCATCGCCGCGCTGTACGTGCGCCTCGTGCTGGGACACGGCGACGACGACAGCCGTTTCGCGCGCCCGCTGCTGCCAGCCGATATCCTGGTGATGACGTTTACGCGCGCCGCCACGCGCGAACTGTCGAACCGCGTGCGCGAGCGGCTGATCGAGGCGGCCGCTTATTTTCGCAATGAGTTCCGCATTGAATCCGGCGGCAGCGACCCGTTTCTCGATGCCTTGCTGGAGTCCTATCCGGACGAGAGCGAGCGGAAAAAGGCCGCGCACCGGCTGATGCTGGCCGCCGAGACGATGGATGAAGCGGCCATCTTCACCATCGACGCCTGGTGCCAGCGCATGCTGCGCGAGCACGCCTTCGACAGCGGCAGCCTGTTCGACGAAGAACTGGTCAGCGACGAGCAAGCCCTGTTCGAAGATGCGGCCCACGATTACTGGCGTCAGCAAGTCTATCCCTTGCCCCCGCAGGCGCTCGACGTGCTGCTGGCATGCTGGCCCGACGTGGGCGCGTTGAAGAAAGGCGCGCGCGAGCTGGCGCGCCGCGCGGACATCATGGGCATGGCGGACGAGGAACCGTTGTCCGCGCTGATCGCGCGCGAACAGCGGGCGCTGGCCGCGCAGCTGGCCACCCTGAAGGCGGGCTGGGTCGAGCGCGTGGACCGGATGGCCGCCTGGATCAACGACCACCGCGCCGTCAATCCCAAATCTTTTAACGGCGTCAAGATGAAGCCGGAGAACCTGGCGAAGTGGTTCGACGGCTTGCGCCGCTGGGCGCAAGACCCGCTCTTGCTGCAGCCAGCCATCACGGCCAAGGCGTGGGAACGCTTGACGCCGTTCGGCATCGAAGATGCGTTTGCCAAGAGTTTTACGGCGCAGGTGCCCGAGTGCTTCGAACATACGGAAGCGCTGGGGATCGCCCTGGCGGCCCTCACGCCGCTGGCGCACAAGCTGCACCTGCATGCGGCGGCGGCCATCGCGCGGCGCATGGATCAATTGAAGCGCCAGTCGCGCCAGTTCGGCTTTGCCGACATGCTGCAACGCTTGCACGACGCGCTGGCGGGCGAGAATGGCGCGGCCCTGCGCCAGCGCATCATCGATCAATACCCGCTGGCGATGGTCGATGAATTCCAGGATACGGCACCGGCCCAGTACCAGATCTTCAACCTGCTGTACCGCATCGCCGACAATGAGCCGTCGCTGGGCCTGTTCCTGATCGGCGACCCGAAACAGTCGATCTACGGCTTTCGTGGCGCCGACATCCAGAGCTACCTGGCGGCGCGGCGCGCCACGGCAGGACGCCACTACCAGCTGGGCACCAACTACCGCTCGACGGCGCCCCTGGTCGCGGCCGTCAACCAGCTGTTCCTGCATGCCGAGCGCGCGGAAGTACCGGCCGGCGCCTTTCGCTACCGGAAAGAGGGCGAGAACCCGCTGCCCTTCGAAGCCGTCGACGCCAAGGGTCGCGACGAGCACCTGGTGAACGCCAGCGGCCCGTTGCCGGCGCTGCTGGCCGCCTGCGCCAGCGATGAAGGACTGCGCGGCGACAGCTACCGCGAGTATTTCGCGCAGCATTGCGCGGAGCACATCGTTGCCATGCTGGGCGATGCGCAAGCCGGTTTCGCTGGCCCCGACGGCTTCGTGCGGCTGCAGCCGGCCGATGTCGCCATCCTCGTGCGCGACCGCAAGGAGGCGGCGGCCATCCGCCGCGCGCTGGCCCGCCGTCGGGTCGCCAGCGTCTACCTGTCCGACAAGGATTCCGTCGTCGACAGCGAAGAGGCGCAAGACGTGCTGCGCTGGCTGGCGGCGCTGGCCAATCCCCTTGACGGGGGGCTGGCGCGCGCCGCGTTTGCCACGCGCACCATCGGCCTGTCGCTGGGCGAACTGGCGCGCCTGTCGAGCGACGAACTGGAATGGGAGCGCCGGGTTGAGCAACTGAAGGCCCTGCACCTGATCTGGCAGCGCCAGGGCGTGCTGGCCATGCTGCGCCGCTTCATCCACGAACTGCAACTGCCGGCCATGCTGCTGCAGCAAACGGGCGGCGAGCGGCGTTTGACGAATCTGCTGCACCTGGCAGAACTGCTGCAATCGGCCAGCCGCCAGCTCGATGGCGAGCAGGCGCTGATACGCTGGCTGGCCGAGCAGATCGCCGGCGAAGGCGAGTGCGGCGACGAGCGCGTGCTGCGCCTGGAAAGCGATGCGGAGCTGGTCAAGGTCATCACTGTGCACAAATCCAAGGGCCTCGAATACCCGCTCGTGTATCTGCCGTTTGCCGTCACGGCGCGCAAGGTGGATAAACGCAACCGCAGCTTCTTCGAGTATGCGGGCGAGGATGGCGAGCGTCGCCTCGACCTGTCGCTGTCCGACGAGGCCATGGCGGCGGTCGAAGAAGCGCGCATCGAGGAAGACTTGCGCCTGCTGTACGTGGCCTTGACGCGCGCGCGCCACTTTTTGTGGCTGGGCGTTGCCGCCCAGGCGGCGCGCAAGGCGGGCGAGAATACCTTGCACGAATCGGCGCTCGGCTACCTGCTGACGGGTGGTGACAAGCTGCCGTCCGAGCAGCTGCTGCTGCGCTGGCAGCAGGTGGCGGGCAGCTGCGACGCCATCTACGTGGGTTCTTTGGCGCAGCCCGATGCCTGCACGGTGCTGGACCGGGTCGAGCGGCGCCCCGCCTTGCGGCCCGCACCCGTGTTCGTGGGCGAATTCGAGCGTGATTGGTCGGTGGGCAGCTTTACGTCGCTGACGCGCCAGATCGGCGCCGTGGCGGCCGCGCACGTGCCGCAGCGGGCGCTGGAAGAGACCTTGCTGGAAGACGGTGCGGGAAGTGGGGCGGGAAGCGGCGTGGCCGCGCTGCCGCCGGCGCAGACGAGCGACGCGCCCTGGCACCGCTTCCCGCGCGGTTCCGTGCCCGGCAATTTCCTGCACGAGCAGCTCGAGTGGATGGGCAGCGAAGGTTTTGCTTGCGTCCACGACGACAATTTCAACACGCGCCTGGCCGCGCGCTGCGAGCGGGCGGGCTGGGGCCACCGTCAGGAAGACGCCATCGCCTGGCTCCGGGAAACCGCCCTCACGCCGCTGCCGCTGCTCGATGCGTCGTTGTCGCAGTTGGACAGCACCCTGTCCGAAATGGAGTTCTGGTTCCCCAGCGAGCATTTGTCCACGGGCGCGCTCGATCAGCTGTGTACGCGCTTGCTGCTCGATGGCGCGCCGCGTCCCGTGCTGCCGCGGCGCCAGCTGCACGGCATGTTGAAAGGTTTTGCCGACCTGGTTATCGAACAGGATGGCCGCTACTGGGTGCTTGACTACAAGTCGAACGCGCTGGGCGCCAACGACGCTGCGTACCACACGCAAGCGCTGGCGGCCGGCATGGCGCAGCATCGCTACGATATCCAGGGCGCCATCTACATGCTGGCCCTGCACCGGCTGCTGAAAAGCCGCCTCGGTGATGCGTATGACCCGGCCGAGCACCTGGGCGGCGCCATCTTCCTGTTCCTGCGCGGTATCGCGAATGTGGATACGCATGGCTGCTACTGGCTGGCGCCGCAGCTGGAACTGCTGGACGGCCTCGATCAACTGTTAGAAGAAACGGAACACCATGCAGCATAATGAGCAGATGGATGCCTTGCAAATGAATGCCTTGTTCAGCCATGTCGACGGCGTCGCCGGGGCAGGTCATCTGCGCCGCCTGAGCGCCGCCTTTGCCCGCTTTATCGCCAGCCTGGACGAGGAGGCGCCGAATGCGCCCGCCGTTGCCGTGGCCTGCGTGGTGCTGTCCGAGCTGGAAGGGCGGGGGCACAGCTGTTTGATGCTGTTTGAGCTGGCCAGCGAACCGTCGCAACTGCTGGGCTGGAGCGAGGAACTGTGGCATGCCGTGCTGGCCGTTTCCGGTTCGCTGCCAGACAGCGCCGAGGGCTGGCGCGCGCTGCTGGCCGGCGCGCCGCAGGTGTGGCAAGTGGGTGCGCCCGATGTGCGCCAGCCGCTGGTGCTCGACGGCGACCGTCTGTACTTGCGCCGCTACTGGCGCGATGAAAGCCTGGTGGGTGAGAAAATCGCCGTGCGCGCTCAGGATTTGACGAATCTGCCGCTGGCGCAGGTGCGGCAATGGCTGGACATCCTGTTCGACCAGCCCACGCAGGATGGTGGTCCGGACTGGCAAAAGGTGGCGTGCGCCATCGCCCTGCGCGGCAAGGTGGCCATCATCACGGGCGGCCCGGGGACGGGCAAGACGTACACGGTGGCGAGCCTTTTGACTTTGCTGTTTGCCGTCTCGCCGCAGCCGGAGCAGCTGCGCATCGCGCTGGCCGCGCCGACGGGCAAGGCTGCCGCGCGCCTGAAACAGTCGATCGACAAGGCGCTCGAAGGGCTGGCGGCGAAGGCGGGCGATGCGCTTCCCTTGCTGGAACTGGCGCGGCGCATGGGCGCGGCGCGCACCCTGCATAGCTTGCTGGGCGCCCGGCCCGATACGCGCGCCTTTGCCCACCACGCGGGCAATCCGCTCGACGTCGACGTGCTGATCATCGATGAAGCATCGATGGTGCACCTGGAAATGATGGCCTCGGTGCTCGATGCCCTGCCGCCGACGGCGATATTGATACTGCTGGGCGACAAGGACCAACTGGCGTCGGTGGAAGCGGGCGCCGTGCTGGGCGACTTGTGCCACGATGCGCAGGCGGGCGGCTACACGCCCACCACCATCGCGTATGCGCAGGCGGCCAGCGGCGTGGCCATTCCAGCCGCCTTCGCAGGGTCGGCCGGCGCGCTAGGGCAGCAGACGGTGATGCTGCGCCACAGTCACCGTTTCAGCGGTCCGATTGGCGAGCTGGCGCTGGCCGTGAATGGCGGCAGGCCCGATCTGGCCAAGGCGTGTTTCGCCAGCGACAGCGGCGGCCAGCTGGCGTGGACGGTGCCGGCGCAGCAGGAGGACGTGCTGCGCCTGGCCTTGCGCGGACGTCCGGATGCGCCGGGCGGCTACCAGCCTTATCTGGCGCTGGTGAATGCCGGCGGCGAAGGCTACGCGCAGCATGACGACTGGGTGCGCGCCGTGCTGCACGCGTTCGAGTCGTTCCGCATCCTGTGCGCCGTGCGTGAGGGCGAGTGGGGCGTGGCGGGCTTGAACACGGCCATCGAACTGCGGC
Source organism: Janthinobacterium lyxosi (assembly GCF_051380665.1). NCBI lineage: Bacteria > Pseudomonadati > Pseudomonadota > Betaproteobacteria > Burkholderiales > Oxalobacteraceae > Janthinobacterium > Janthinobacterium lyxosi. Next base: position 9,473 of record NZ_JBNYXM010000021.1, on the reverse strand, counting down.
TGGAAAAGGACGGATTCATACGCCGCAGCGAGTGGTATGTGGGCCGTCCTGTGATGGTCACGCGCAACGACTATGGCACGGGCGTGTTCAATGGCGACATCGGACTGACCTTGCGCGACCCTGCGCGGCCCGGCTCCCTGCGTGTGTACTTCCTGGAAGGCGAGAACGTGCGCAGCGTGCTGGCCACGCGTTTGCGCCACGTCGAGACGGCGTTCGCCATGACGGTACATAAATCGCAAGGCTCGGAGTTTCGCCACACGGTGCTGGTGCTGCCGCAGGAAGGCGGCGCCATGCTGGCGCGCGAACTGGTCTACACGGGCATCACGCGCGCGCGCGACTTTTTTACCCTCGTCTCGCCCACGCAAGCCGTGCTGTTCGACGCGATCTTGCGCCGCACACAGCGCGCCAGCGGGCTGCGCGGCTTGATCGGCTGAGTTACTTCGCCAGCTTCGCCTTGGCCACCAGGGCCTGCACCACTTGCAGGGTCGCCTGCTCCACGTCCTGACGCGGCAAGCCCGGGTTGGCGCCGGCGACCATCGAGGGATTGGTCAGGTAGCGCCCGCCCACGATCAGGGTGGGCGTGCTGTCGACCTGGTAGCTGGCGGCCAGACGGGGCAGGTTTTTCAGCCTGGTCTGCACGCCAAACGACTGGTAGGCGCCTTCGAAGGTGGCCTTGTCCAGGCCATTTTTCAGCGCCCAATCGAGATTGTCCCTGTCGCTGGCCAGGCGCTTGCGTTCCACATGCCAGGTGTGCATGACTTGCGCGTGCAGCGCCTCTTCCTTCTTCAGCGCTTCCAGGGTCAGGAACAAATGCGCTTCCGGATCATTGGCCGGCGTGTGCGGCAAATGGATGCGGCGGAACGACACCGTGGCGGCATTCTCCCTGACCCAGCGCGCCAGGCTCGGCTCCAGCGCATTGCAGGCGGGGCAGTGGTACATGAAAAATTCGATCACTTCCACCTTGCCCGGCGCCGCCTGCACCGGTTGCGGCGTGGCCAACACCAGATAGTCGGCACCCGGCGCGGGCGCTTGCGGTGAGGCGAAGGCGCTGGCGGCGGCGAAGCTGGCGCAGGCCAGGATGAGGCGGTGCAAACGCATGGGTGCTCCTTTGAAAAAATTAACTATGCGGCAATCATGGTGGGGCGTCAATAGTCGGTGGTGTTGCTTTGATGTAATAAAAGTTAATTATTCCGAATATTGAATAATAATGTTCCGATTTTTGTGTGAAAATGTAAAAACAGGGGCAGGGCGACAGCGCCATGTCACACCATCAAAATCAAAACAGGAGTCCATCATGTTGTCTTCTCTTCGCACGCGGCTGGTGCTCATTTGCGTTTCCATCGTCGTGCTATCCATGCTGGCCCTCTCGGTCGCCAATTACATCACCACGCGCAGCAGCATGCTGGCGTCGGCCGACCAGCAGATGCAGCAACTGTTGCACAGCCAGTCGGCCGTGCTGGCGCAATGGGTCGATGGCAAGAAAAAGGTCATGGCATCCGTCGTGATGTCGGCCGAGACGCCCGATCCGCTGCGCGCTTTCCAGATCGCGGAAAAGGCCGGCGATTTTGCGGAGGTCTTCATCGGCTACGCGGACAAGCGCTCCGTATTTACCCATCCGGGGCGCCCGGCCGATTTCGATCCCACCGCGCGCGCCTGGTACACGGAGACCGTCAAGGCCGGCGTGCCGATGCTCACGCCGCCGTATGTGGACGCGGCCAGCCACAAGCTGGTAGTGTCGTTTACGGCGCCCGTCGGGCCGAAAGAGGCACTTAGCGGCGTGGCGGGCGCGGACGTGCTGCTCGATACGGTGATCGCCAACGTGGTGGCGATCAAGCCGACGCCGCACAGCTTTGCCTTCCTGGTCGACCAGAGCGGCACCATCATCGCCCATGCTGACAAGGACCTGAGCCTGCAGCCGGTGGCGAAACTCGATGCGGCGCTTTCGGCCGCGCAGGTCAACCGGCTGGAAAGCACGCGCACGAGCGAGGCCGTGCGCCTGAATGACCGCGACGGCATGCTGTACGTCACGCGCGTGGCGGGGACAAGCTGGCTGCTGGCCGTGGTGCTGGACCAGCAGGAAGCCATGCAAGCCTTGCAGACGATGCTGACGACGGCCACCGTGACGGCCGCGCTGCTGACCGGGCTGGCGGCGCTGCTCTTGTCGCTGCTGGTATTCAAGATGCTCAAGCGCCTGGAACTGGTGCGCGACGCGCTCGATGACATCGCCTCGGGCGAGGGCGACCTGACGCGCCGCCTCGACGCATCCGGCGTGGATGAACTGGCGCAGATCGCCGGCGCCTTCAACCGCTTCATCGACAAGATCGCCGCCGTGCTGGTGAAAATCCGCACGGCCAGCGAATCGGTGAAAGTCTCGTCGTCGGAAATCGCCGCCGGCAACCAGGACCTGTCGTCGCGCACGGAACAGCAAGCGAGCTCGCTGGAAGAGACGGCCGCCTCGATGGAAGAGCTGACCAGCACGGTGAAACAGAATGCGGACAATGCGCGCCAGGCCAACCAGATGGCGCAATCGGCGTCCGGCGTGGCCAGCAAGGGCGGGCAAGTGGTGGCGCAGGTGGTCGATACCATGGCGTCGATCAACGATTCGTCGAAGAAGATCGTCGACATCATCAGCGTCATCGATGGCATCGCCTTCCAGACGAATATCCTGGCCTTGAATGCGGCCGTGGAAGCGGCGCGCGCGGGCGAGCAGGGACGCGGCTTTGCCGTGGTGGCGACGGAAGTACGTAGTCTGGCTCAAAGATCCGCTGGCGCAGCGAAGGAAATCAAGCTGCTGATCGATGATTCGGTGGGCAAGGTCGATTCGGGCGCGCGGCTGGTCGACGAGGCCGGCGCGACGATGCAGGAAATCGTCGACAGCGTGCGCCGCGTGACCGACATCATGGGCGAAATCACAGCCGCCAGCGTCGAGCAAAGCTCGGGCATCGAACAGGTGAACCATGCCATCGCGCAAATGGACCAGGTGACGCAGCAGAACGCGGCCCTGGTGGAAGAAGCTGCCGCTGCGGCGGAAAGCCTGCAGGATCAGGCCAGCACCTTGGCGCAGGTGGTGGGCGTGTTCAAGCTCGATGAGGGGCAGGCGCCGCAGCAGCCGCCAGCCAGGCCCGTGGTGCGCGCGCCCATCGCGCCGCGCCTCGCCAGCAGTCCGGCAAGGACGGCTGCCGTCAAGCCGGAGCGCAGCGAGGAGTGGGAGACGTTCTAGGCGCGCCGTGGCGCCAGGGTCGGCGCCATCTGCTTGGCCACCTCAAAAAAAGCGTTGGTGGCGGGCGTGTTCTGGCGCCGGTCGCGCACGGCCAGGCCCACTTTGCGGCTGACGGGCGGATTTAAGGGCAGGGCCACCAGCTCCGGATACTGCTCGCGCAGGCGCTGCGGCAGGGCCAGTTCGGCGACGATGGACAGGCCGTCGCCACGGCTGACCATGTCGAGGATGGTGATCACCTGGCTGATGCGGTAGGGCACGTGCGGTTGCAGCCCTGCGTTGGCGAACAGGGGTTCGATCAGGCAGGCGCAGCCCGCCTCGGACATGATGAACGGCCCTTCGCACAATTGGGCCAGGGTGATGGCGGTTTCGCTGGATAGCGCATGGCTGCGCGGCACCAGCGCCATCATCTGGTCTTCCACCAGCGGCGCCGTATCGAAGCGCTCGTCGGGCAGCACGACGAAGCCGACATCCACGCGACGTTCGCGTATCCATTGCACCACCTCATGGTCGGCGCCTTCGTCGATGCGCAGGGTTATGCCCGGATAGCGCAGGCGGAATTGCGCCGTGATGGCCGGCAGCAGATTCAACGACGAGGTGGGACCAAACGAGCCGATGCGCAGGCTGCCCTGGCGCTGGCCCAGTACGTCGGCCGCTTCCTGGCGCATGGCTTCCGACAGACCGAGGATTTCGCGCGCGCGCACGAGCAGCTGGCGGCCCACGTCCGTCAGTTCGGCCGATGCCTGGTGGCGCACGATCAGGTCCACACCCATCTCCTTTTCCAGCGCCTTCAAGGCATGCGAGACGGCCGACTGGCTGATGCCCAGCTGCGCGGCGGCGGCGGAAAAGCCGTGCAGTTCGGCCACCAGGGTAAAAATTTCCAGTTGCGTGAAGGTCATGGTGTGGTTTCTTTGGATTATGAGTATTTGCTCATTATTTCATGAGTTGATATTAGTATTAATATATATGTGCAGCGTCCGCTGTACAAGCGACATCATAGGACTTTCCATGCGTACTTCTGCCGTACCTTCAGCCGCCTTGCCTTCCGTGCAATCGCCGCTCGTCTACCTCAAACTGATTTTCGTTGCCCTGTTCTGGGGCGGCACCTTTATCGCGGGGCGCGTGCTGGCGCAGCAGATGCCGCCCATGACGGCTGCCAGCGGACGCTTCGGCGTGGCCGTGCTGCTGCTGGTGCTACTCGCATGGAAACTCGAAGGGGGCTTGCCGCGCCTGGACCGCAAGCAATTGATGACGACGGCGGCGCTGGGCCTGACGGGCATCTTTTTGTATAACCTGTGCTTCCTGGCGGCCCTGTCGCGCATGCCGGCGGGGCGCACGGCCCTGTTCGTGGCCTTGAATCCCATCGTCACGGCGCTCGCCTCGGCCATGCTGTTCCGCGAACGGCTCGGTTCCTTCAAGTGGCTGGGCATCATGCTGGCGTTTTGCGGCACGGCCATCGTCATCACGCGCGGCGATATCGCCGGCGTGCTGCACGGCACGGACGGCGGCATCGGCATGGGTGAAGTGTTCATGTTCTGCGGCATTTCCAGCTGGGCTGCCTACACCCTGATCGGCCGTGTGGCGCTGAAGGGCCTGAGCCCGATTGCCGCCACCACGTATGCCTCGATGTGGGGCCTGGCCTTTTTGCTGGTGGGGGCGGTGGTGGAATTCCCCACCGTGCCATGGCACAGCTTCGGCTGGCAAGTATGGGCCGCCATCGGCTACCTGGGCGTGTTCGGCACGGTGATCGGCTTTGTCTGGTATTACGAAGGCGTGAAAGCGCTGGGCCCGTCGCGCACGGCCGTGTTCAACAACCTCGTGCCCGTGTTCGGCATCGTGCTGGCGGCGGCGCTGCTGGGCGAGCCGGTGCTCGCTTCGATGCTGGTGGGCGGCGCGGTGACGATAGCCGGCGTGGTGATGACCAACCGGCAAGCGAAATAATTATTTTGCGCGGCGGCGTTTACTTGGTTTTGCCGGCGCCTTCTTGTGCCGGCTGACGGAGGCGCGCACCACTTTCGGCTCTTCGATGCCATATTCGGCCGCCAGCATGCGGCGGATGTTGACGGCGTCCATGGCGCGCACGGAATTGGCGCGCGCGTTGAGCAAAATCATGGTGGCGAACTTGCCAGCCGACTTGATGCGCATGATCAGGCAACGGCCCGCCTCATTCGTGTAGCCCGTTTTCGACAGGCCGATGTCCCAGCCCTTGGCGCCCACCAGGCGGTTCGTGTTGTGGTATTCCACGTCGCGGCCCTTGATCTGGATCACGTCCTTCGAATCGGTGGTAATGCGGCTGATTTCCGGGTAGCGCGAGGCGGCCACAGCCATCTTGACCAGGTCCGCTGCCGTCGACTGGTTATTCGGCGACAAGCCCGTCGGTTCTTCGATCACTGTCTGGCGCATGCCCAGGGCCTTGATCTTGGCGTTGACGGCCACGGCAAACGCGGTCGGGCCACCGGGGAAGGTGCGCGCCAGCGAAGCGGCGGCGCGGTTGTCGGACGACATCAGCGCCAGTTGCAGCACGTCGTGGCGGCTCAGGGTGGCGCCCACGGGCACGCGCGAGGTGCTGTGTTTCAAGGTATCGACATCCTCGCGGTCGATGCTGATCTCTTCCTGCATATTGGCCTTGGAGTCGAGCACGACCATGGCCGTCATGAGTTTGGTCAGCGAGGCGATGGGCACCACCACGTTGGAATTTTTTTCAAGCAAGACTTTGCCTGTGCCATCTTCGACCACCAGTATCGACTGGGAACCGAAGGGCACGGCGATGGCCGCTGTCGAAAGCGTCATCAGCACCGCGGCGAACATTTTTTTGAGCATGGGATTGTAATGGGAAAGCAGTTTTGGGGCGCCATCGTGGGCGCTGCGCGCAAATCCGGAAGCGGGCCGCGCGGGGACGCGGCGTGTATCTCGGAGGCAATATTTGCCAAGCTTAAACAATACCATTAAAGATCAAGCGATGTCTACGGTACAAGCCCGCGACAGGCGGCGTTGCGGGCAATTTGGCAAATAAATGGGGCCAATCTTGCCGTAGTGAAAATTGTTACGCAATTATTGATTTCGCCTTGGAAACTTCGTATTATTTCAGCAATATTGGCAGCGAGGGTCTGGCAGGCCCATGTACCTCGTCGTTGATGCCTGTCCCTTCGTGCTTCGTCGCCCAACGCTATGCCCTGCCACAGGGGCGCCGTAGACTGCGTTCATGCCTGAATCACAGACCAAGGAGAACGCATCGTGTTAAAAAAATATACGGACTGGTACCGCAGCATCGACGAAGAATCGCTGCTGGTGCTGAAACATCCTGAGATGGCGGACCAGATCCAGGGACGAGTGCGCCGCTACGTCGCCATGAAGCTGGTCAAGCTGACGCCGATCGAGCGCCAGCAATTGCACGATTTCCTGCTCAAGTACCGCGGCGCCGGTTTTTACATCGCCGCGTTCAAGCTGATGCTGCTGTTCAGCGCCATCGGCGTCGCCCTGCACCTGCTGCTGCCGGCCCGGTTCGAATTGCTCAAGGCCCTGGTCTTCAGCAACGGCTTGGGTTTTGCGCTGGCGTGGGGCCTGGTGGGCGTCTGGTTCAATTACCGCAGTTCCGTGCGCTACAAGTTCAAGAAGCTTTTGTTGATCGTGTCGACCTGCGCGGCAGGGGTAGCGGCCGGTGTGCTGCTGGCCGGCTTGAGCGATACCGGTTCCATGGACATGGCCTTCGAGCGCTTGCTGCGCGTGGGCGGCATCGCCTTGCTGGTGGCCGGGTTGTTTTATATGGTGCCGCTGGCGGTCGTGACCACCTGGCGCAACCGTCAGTACGAAGCGCTGACCCTGCAGCTGCAGCAAGATGCCGAGCGCGAACGCCTGGCGCGCGAACTGAGCGAATCGCAGCTGCGCCTGCTGCGGGCGCAGATCGAACCGCATTTTCTGTTCAATACCTTGGGCGCCGTGCAGCAGCTGGCCGAGCAGGGCGCGCAAGGTGCCGGCCGGGCCGCGGCATTGACGGCCGATCTGATCGCCTTCCTGCGCGCCAGCCTGGCGGAGATGCGCAGCGAGCAAGTGCCCTTGCAAAGCGAGTTCGACATGGTGGCCGCGTACTTGCGCGTGATGCAGGCGCGCATGGGCTCGCGCCTGCGCTATGCGCTGGACTTGCCGGCCGAGTTTGCGCACGCGACGATACCCAGCATGATCTTGCTGACCCTGGCGGAAAATGCCATCAAGCACGGTATTGAACCATCGTTGCGCGGCGGCGAGATCCGCCTCTCGGCGCTGCGGGTGGACGGCATGCTGCGCCTGCGCGTGCAGGATACGGGCATGGGCTTGCCGGCCAGCGGTGCGGGCAGCGCGCCGGGAGGCTGCCTGGGCCTGGAAAACGTGCGCAGCCGGCTGTTGCTGTCCGATCCGTCCGCCAGCTTGAGCCTGCGCGACGGCGAAGAGGGCGGCGTGATCGCTGAAATAGTGCTGCCCATTAAAATTGCATCCAGCCTGAAAGAACTTGCCGCATGAAGGCCACCATCCTGATCGCCGAAGACGAGCCGCTGATGCGCGAGCGCCTGCAGACGATGCTGGCGCAAGCCTGGCCCGAGGCGCGCATCGTGCTGGTGGCGGAAAACGGCAACGATGCCTGGGACGGTTTTCTTGAGCACGAGCCGGACGTGGTCTTCCTCGACATCCGCATGCCTGGCCTGTCGGGCCTGGAAGTGGCCGAGCGCATCGGCAAGCGCGCCCACGTGGTGTTTGTCACGGCCTACGACCAGTACGCCGTCGATGCGTTCGACGCGGGCGCCGTCGACTATCTGTTGAAACCCGTGCAGGCCGAGCGGCTGCAGCGCGCGCTGGCCCGCCTGCACGACAAGCTCGGTGCCCAGCCGGCCGACATGGCACACTTGCTGCAATCGCTGCGTGCCGCGCTGCCGGCCGCGCCGCGCGAAAAACTGAAATGGATCAGGGCCAGCGTGGGCAAGCAGATCCGACTGATCGACATCGACGACGTGCTGTTCTTCCAGGCTGACACCAAGTACACGCGCGTGGTGCTGGCCGGCTCGGAAGCGCTGGTGCGCACGCCGCTGAAGGATTTGTTGGGCGGCCTCGATCCGGAACAGTTCTGGCAAATCCACCGCGGCACCATGGTCAACGTGAAAGCCATCGAGGCGGCCGAGCGCATCGACGCCGAGCGCATGCAGGTGCTGCTGCGCGGCAGCACGGAAAAGCTGCCCGTCAGCCGCACGTTTACCTATTTGTTCAGGGATTGATATGATTGCAATGTTTTTAATCTGCCACTGAAATGGACATCTCATGACAATCTTGCGCCGCTGGTTCACCACCATCCTTCTTTCCTTGCTCGCTTGCAGCGCCGTCGCGGCAGCGCAGAAGGAGGAAAAGGTGGTGTACCACGTCAATGACGCCAGCAATGCCGCCGCTGCGCTGAAGAATATCCGCAATCACCTGGACGCCAGCCCCCAAGCCACCATCGTGCTCGTCGCACATGGCCCCGGCATCGATTTCCTGCTCGACGGCGCCATCGACAAGAATGGCTCACCGTATGACGTGGTGGTGCGCGAGCTGGCCAAGCGCGGCGTGAGTTTTCGCGTCTGTAATAACACCTTGCAAGGACGCAACATCGACCGCCAGCGCGTGCTGCCCGAAGCCGTCATCGTGCCCTCGGGCTTGGCCGAACTGAGCCGCTTGCAGTGGCAGGAAGGGTATGTGTATATCAAGCCCTGACATCAAGCCCTGACGCAAACGCCGCGCCGCTGCCGGATGGCAAGGGCGCGGCGCATGGGGAGCGGGCGCTTACTGGATCTTGGCGATCGACACTTCCGTCGATTTGACCAGTGCGATGACTTCGCTGCCCACTTTCAGATCCAGGTCCTTGATCGAGCGCGAGGTGATCACCGACGTGACGATGCCGTGCGGCGTTTCCACATCCACTTCCGACACTACGGGGCCAAAGATGATTTCCTTGATCTTGCCGCGAAACTGGTTGCGTACATTCACTTCCGAGATAGCCATGATATTTCCTTTGTGCCCGTAATACGCCATGCGGCGCGACATGGCCAGAGTACGGCGCGCGCACGCTTTTGACCACGAATCGATGCGCATATCGATATGCGCAAACCGGCGCGGACATAAAAAAACCGGGACATGTCCCTAATGCCGTTCACTTAAGCAGTTTTTCGTAGAACTCGAGTGGCATAGCGCTTTGGTTTTGCCTTGACGGCCCGGTCGAATTTTCGATCGGGCCGTTCGTCATTCAGAAGACTAACCA
>NZ_JBNYXM010000020.1:0-101392 GCF_051380665.1 Janthinobacterium lyxosi | reverse complement strand
TGGTTGGAAAAAAACAGGCGACTGTGGAAAAACTGCGAACGATGGCTTAACACCAGCTTGCAGTTCATCCACTTAGCTTTCTTGGCAATGCTGCTCAGGAGATTGTGAACAGGTTCTAAGAAGCAGGCCGCGCTCGCAAGACCGCGCCAGGCGCCGCCCCTCTTCATCGAGCGGCGGCGCTTTTGTTTTGAGTAAGCCCTCTAATGCACGGCGCCCTTTTTTCACTATGATGTCAGGCACTGCAGCATGCACGGTGGCCACTCCGCCGGGCCTGCCGCACTTTTCCAGCGATTCCATCAGCACACAGGAGCCATCATGAGTTTACAAGAGCAATTCGAACAAGCGCAGCTCGATTCCAAGACCCTGTCCGAGCGTCCGGACAATATGACCTTGTTGAAAATCTACGCCTTGTTCAAGCAAGCATCGAGCGGCGACGCCACGGGCGAGCGTCCTGGCATGACCGACTTCGTCAACCGCGCCAAGTTCGACGCCTGGGCGGCCCTGGCCGGCACCTCGAAGGAAGAGGCGCAACAGCAGTACATCGACTTGATCGAAGACTTGAAGGATTAAACGCGACAGACGCCTGTTTTGCAGAGGAATAGGCCAAAAACGGCTAAAAACTCACAAAAAACCACAAAAATAGGCCGAAAACGCAAAAGTGGCTACCAAAACGGTAGCCACTTTTTTTACGCCTGTCAGCAGGGCATATTTATTTTTTCACTGCCGTCAGCGCTTGCGCGATCCAGCCGTCAAACTTTTGCTGGTGGTACTTGATCCAGCCTGCCGTATGGCGGGCGATATCGGCCTGCGTGTTTTCACCGCGGCGCATGCGCTCGTTCTGCGCATTGATGTCCGCCACGGGCAGTTGCATCACTTCGAACAACTTGGCGGCGGCCGGGTTTTTCTCCGCCCAGGCCTTGTTGGACACGATGCGCGCCGTGTTGACGGCAAAGCCGTAATCGCTGCCATCGTCGAGGCGGGTATTCACCTTGTCCGGATTGGCCGAGAACGGCACCTTCAGCCAGACCACATCCTTGCCCGGTACCAGCACGCCACTGACCCAGTACGGCGTCCACGTGTAGTACAGGATGGGTTCGCCACGCTTGTAGCGGCCCAGGGTGTCGGCGATCAGGGCCGCATAGCTGCCCTGCACGTGCGTCACCGTCTTGCGCAATTTGTACGCATCCATGTGCGTCTCAATCAGCGCTTCGCAGCCCCAGCCTGGGTTGCAGCCCGTCAAGTCAGCCTTGCCATCGCCATCATGGTCGAACAGCTTGGCCAGGGTGGGATCGCGCAACTGGTCGATATTCGTGATGTTGTACTTCTCGGCCGTCGCCTTGTCGATCAGATAACCTTGCGCGGCAGGCCCCGCATACTGGCCCGTGCGCAACAGCTTGGCGTCGCCTCCCGCATTGTTATAGAAATCCTTGTGCATGGGGTCCCAGTGCACGGCCATGAAAGTGGCGTCACCGTTGGCGATGGCGATATGCGCGGTCGGATACTCCACTTCCTTGATCGGCTGCACTTCGTAGCCCAGCTTTTCCAGGGCCTTGTCGACCAGCATGGTCTGGAAGGTTTCTTCCGCGATCGAGCTTTGCAGCGGCTGTACCTTGACGCCCTTGCCGGGCAGCGCATCGGCAGGGGCAGCCGGCGTCTGCGCCATGGCCAGGCTGGTGGTCAGGGCCAGGGCGGCGAGCGCCAGGGCGGAAAACAACTGGAACTTGCGTTGCGATTTTTGCGTCACTTTAAAATTGTCAATTTGATGCATGTGTATCCTTTCTTATTGTGCGTTGGCAAGCGTGGCTTGCTGTGCGGCATTGGCTTCAGCCTTGGCGGTATTGCCGCGCACCAGGCGCAGCACAAAACCGGCAGGACCCGTCTGATACCAGTGGCGCACGCCGCGGCGTGGCTGGCCCATGGCTTGCGTCAAACGGTCCAGGGTGATAGCCAGCAGCACGATGCCCAGGCCGCCCACGGTTGCCAGGCCCATATCCAGGCGGCCGATACCGCGCAATACCATCTGGCCCAGGCCACCGACGGCGATCATCGAGGCAATCACGACCATCGACAACGACAGCATCAGCGACTGGTTGATACCAGCCATGATGGATGGCATGGCCAGCGGAAACTGTACGCGGGTCAGCAACTGCCACGGCGAGGCGCCATACGCGCGGGCCGCTTCGATCAGGTCGGGACGCACCTGGCGGATACCCAGGTTGGTCAGGCGCACCAGCGGCGGCAGGGCAAAGATGATGGTCACGATCACGCCTGGCGCATTACCGATACCGAACAGCATCACCACCGGTACCAGATACACGAAGGCAGGCGTCGTCTGCATGGCGTCCAGCATGGGGCGCAGGATATTCTGTGCGCGGTCGCTACTGGCGAGGAAAATTCCCAGCGGCAAGCCGATGGCCAGGCAGAACGCCAGCGACGTCAACACCAGCGACAAGGTGGTCATGGCTTCCGGCCAGATGCCCAGCATGGACACGAGCAGCAGCGCCAGCACGGTGCCGATGGCCAGCGTGCGGCTGGTAAATTGCCATGCCAGCAAGCCGATGATGGCGATCACGGTCAGCGACGGAGCGGCCAACAGCATGCCTTCCACGCCGGACAATACGCTGTCGATCGGCGCGCGCACGGCCTGAAAGAAGGGGCGGAAATGCGCCACGACCCAGCCCAGGCCCTGGTTGATCCAGCTTTCCAGCGGCAGCGAGCCGTCGAAAATCTGTGTCAGGTGAAAGCCGCTCGCATGTTCCGGCTGCACGGCAGGCGCGGCGGCGTCCAGCCAGGCGGTGCTGGCGTCGGTGGGCGGGGTCAGCGCCCAGGGATTGATCTGGGCGGCCTGTTCAACAACAGGTTCTACTGTGGCAACGGTGCTTGGGTTCATGCTTGTCCTTTCTGTAATTGTGGTTCGGCAATGGCTGGCGTATCGCGGTCGAGGAACTTCAGCAAGGTAGTCTTGCTGATGGCGCCGCGGAAGCTGCCATCATTGGCCACCACAGGGACGGCGTAAGGCAGTTGCGCCACCTGGCCGAACAGGCCGGCGACTGGCTCATCTGCATTGATGGTCTGCACGTCGGGCAGATAGGCATGCGCCAGGCCCAGCGGTCCCACATGGCCGTCGAGCGCATTACGCAGCGAATCGACCGAGACGACGCCGAGGAACTTGCGCTGCGGATTGACGACATACGCAAACGCGCGATCCTGCTCTTCCAGCATCGACAGCGCGGCGCGCGAGCCGCGGCTCGGCGATTCCGACACCACGATCTGGCTCTTGCGGGCAATATCGCTGGCCTTGAAGACGGCCGCTGCATCGACGCCGCGCACGAAGTTGCGCACATAATCGTTGGCAGGTTTGCGCAAAATCTCTTCCGGCGTGCCCACTTGCACCACGTGGCCGTCTTTCATGATGGCAACGCGGTCGCCGATGCGCATGGCTTCGTCGAGGTCATGCGAAATGAAAACGATGGTGCGGCGCTTGATTTGCTGCAAACGCAGCAGTTCCGATTGCATTTCCGTACGGATAATCGGATCGAGCGCGGAAAATGCTTCATCCATCAGCAAAATCGATGGATCGCAAGCCAGCGCACGGGCCAGGCCCACGCGCTGCTGCATGCCGCCCGACAATTCGTCGGGATAGCTGGCACCGTAGCCGTCCAGGCCCACTTGCTCCAAAGCTTGCTGGGCCAGCGCATGGCGCTCAGCCTTTGGCATGCCGGCCAGTTCCATGCCGAAGGCAGTGTTGTCGAGCACGGTAATTTGCGGCAGCAGCGCGAACGACTGGAACACCATGCTGATGTCCTTGCGGCGCAGGGCGCGCAGCTGGGCGTCCGGCAAGGTATTGATGTCGTTGCCATCGATCAGGATGCGGCCGGCGGTCGGCTCGATCAGGCGGTTCAGCATGCGCACCAGGGTCGACTTGCCCGAACCGGACAGGCCCATGATGACGAAGATCTCGCCCGCTTCAATGGTAAAGGTGGCGTCGAAGACGCCGATGGTGCAGTCAGTCTGGGCCAGGATGTCCTGCTTGTGAACGCCCTGGCGGACGAGTTCAAGTGCTTCTTCTGGCTTGTCGCCGAACACTTTGAACACATGGTCGATAATGATTTGTTTTGCCACGATGTGGTTCTCCCTCGATTTGACGAATGGAATGAAACCCAGCAAGCTGCTAGCTTGCGGCGGGAATCAACAAACCCTGTTGCGTCGGCTACGCCACGGCGCAAAAGCGCACGGGAGCGACAGGAAACAGGGGGTGACACGCGTGTGACCAGCGGATGGCCAAAGCCGATGCCGGGGTGCCGTGTGCGTGCTAAAAGAGGCTGTGGTTCAGGACTTTTAACAACGCTAGCGCCATGCAAATACATGGCACCAAATGTATTTAACCGAAAAAATCGATTACTTACGTTTAACTGGATGCGGGTGTAAAACCCAAAGAATTATTCACCACTCAGCGAGTGGGGAGTACTGCGAAGCAGAAGGTGAAACGCGGTGTAGCTGTTGTAAATATGACTCAAGTATAACGCAAAAAGCCAGCAAAGTCCAATGGCTTTCCAAATAGAAATGTGCTAGCAATGTTCGCTAGCGTACCGTCAAACGTGAAAAAGGCGAAAAGAGACGTGTTTTCATCGTCTTTTCGCCCATCGCTGCGACACGCTCCCTAGCACCAAAAATGGCACCCGGCAAGGTGCCAGCCCGGCATCAAAGCTGCTCGCCAAACACCTTGCGCATCTTCTCGGCAATCTTGCCTTCGATGGTGGAGGCAAAGGCGCTGAGCATGAAGCCCAACTTGATTTGCAGTTGCGCCTGCTCTTTTTCCAGGGTCAGCGAACCATCGACGCCGCTGCGCTCGAAGCGCAGCACATCGCCATCCCAGGCGCATGCCAGGTCATACTCCTGGGCCAGCTTGTCGGCCACTTGCTGCGCCGCTTCGCGCGCCTTTGCTGCTGTCAGCTTATGTTGCTGAACTATATTTATATCCGCCATCAAACGATCCTTTTATTAAAAACGGGGGCAATACGGCCAGCATCATACCAGCCGCCATGCGGCGGGCGCGACCATGCCCGCCACCGGCCCGGCAAAAAAACGGCCGCCGCCCCACATGTCGTTTGCGCTGCATCAAACCGCACACGCCGAAGCGGGACGACTATTCCAGTTCCAGTTGCGCGTGTCTTGGAGAGCTACCATGGACCAGAAAGTCATCGTGCCGGTCGAAGCCGTATTGACCAAATGCGTGTCCTTGCCCGTCGGCTATGTCCCCACCCCATCGGCGCCCTACCGCCAGCACCGCAAGAATGCGCAACTGACCCTGCAGCCGGGCCCACCCCGCCTCATCGAGGCAACGGCCCGCAACCTGGCCGCCGTGCCCATCGGTTCGCGCGTGCTGATCTGGAAACAAGACCCCTCCGTCAGCGACTTGGGCACGCGCAAGGCCTTCCTGCCCGGCCTGATCCTGCAAGGCCCGCGCGACGCGCGCATCACGTTTGGCGAACCGGGCATCGCGCAGGTCAGCCCGAATGCCTTCGGCGACTTCATCGTCTCGCCCAACACAGACCAGTTCGATGCCGTGCACACCTTTGCCATCGTGCGCATGACGCTCACCATGTACCAGCGCGCGCTGGCCAGCAACGACACGGCGCCGCCACTGCCCTGGCAATGGAATAGCGCCAGCAATACGGCGCCCCTGCGCGTGTTTCCGCACGGCTTGCCGAACGTCATGAATGCGTATTACAGCCGCAGCGACAAGGCCCTCAAGTTCGGTGACTTCATCCCCAGCGGCGCCGCCGAGCGCGTCTACACCTGCCGCTCGCTCGACATCGTCTCGCATGAAACGGGGCACGCCGTGCTCGATGGCCTCAAGCCGAATTGGCTGCTCAGCAACAATCCACCGCAAACGGGCGGCTTGCACGAATCGTTCGGCGACCTGACAGCGATCTTCCTCGCCCTGTCGCAGCTGGACCAGGTGGAAGCGGTGATCGCCCAAACGAAATCCGACCTGCACGACAAGACCTTCCTGGCCGACCTGGCCGAGCAGTTCGGCCTGGCGCTGGGCCGGCCAAACGGCTTGCGCAATGCCGACAACGACATCAAATTGTCGGAAGCAGGCACGGAAGTGCACGCCATCTCGCAAGTGTTTACGGGCGCCATCTACGACATCCTGGCCGACATCTTTTCCCACGAACGCCAGCCCCAACTGGAAGACGATGCGGCCGTGCTGCACCGCTGCGGCGACTACCTGCGCAGCCTGGTCCTGCGTGCCCTGGTGGCATCGCCCGAGCAAGCCGCCACGTATGCCGACGTGGCTGGCCACATGCTGACGATCACCGAGGCCGATGGCAATGGCGCCTACCTGGATTTCATCCGCAACAGCTTTACCGTGCGCGAAGTGCTCAAGGCCAATGCCATGACAGAAGATGGCCAGATGACCTTTTCCCCCGACGTCGTCGACGGGGACGGCGCCGTGCAAGACAGGCGCGCCTGCTGCGGTACCATGAACCATGCGGAATACAGCGAGTCGGACCAATTGCTCGAAGCGGAGCGCGAAGCGCTGGCCGCCTGGTGCCGCAGTTACGTCCCCCGCTAGACACCAGCGCACCAGCGCACCAGCACACCCGCTTCAAACCTGCCGGACTGGCGGCAGGCTATAGCGCGCCCATCACCATCGACAACAAGGAGCAACATGAAAATTTCAGCCCGCAGCAGCGGCGGCTTTGCCGGCCTGAGTGAACAGTATGACATCGATACGCAAGCCCATCCGGCTGGTCCCGGGCTGGAATCGGCATTGGCCAGTAGCGGCTTTTTCACGCACCAGCAAGCCACGGGCGAACAGGTGGGCGCCGATATCGCCCACTGGCAGATCACCGTCGATGCACCCACCGCGCGCCGCACCATCACGTTTGCCGAGGATGGCAGTGCAGAAAATGCACGTTGGCAACAGTTGCTGATGCAAATACGTGCCAGCACCTGATTTTTCTGGCACGTATTTTGTATCGATCTTGATTTGAGTAAAACAAAAACACCACACGGCAAGACAGCACGCCGCCCGCGCCGCACCCCACCGCATCGGGCGACTGTCGCTTTCTTGCCGCGTTCTTCATGGCAACGTCCCGGATAGTCGCTGAATTGCACTCTCTGCGCGGCAACGGCAACGCAAAAAAATGAATTTGCTTATATGTATTGTATATAAGCGGGATTTGTGAGAAATAGCGAATTGCCTTAAAATACCATGCTTTGCTTTAGTATGCGCCGCCGAGGTTCCTGCAGGCGCTACAGCACCTCCCCCCAAATTGATAGGACTGTTATGACCCACGTTGTCACCGAATCCTGCATCGCCTGTCGTTATACCGACTGCGTCGATGTCTGCCCGGTAGATTGTTTCCGGGAAGGCCCGAACTTCCTGGCGATCGATCCGGACGAATGTATTGACTGCGCCGTCTGCGTGGCAGAGTGCCCGGTGAATGCGATTTTCGCGGAAGAAGACGTACCGGGCGACCAGCAAGCCTTCATCAAGATCAACGTCGATCTGGCCCGCAACTGGCCTTCGATCACCAAGACGAAGGCTGCCTTGCCGGAAGCCGAGCAATACAAGGACGTCAAGGACAAGCTCGACATGCTGGTGCGCTAAGCGCACGGCAGTTGCGGCGGACATTCCGGCGGGAATATTCCTCCCCGCAGGGGCGTGGCGGCAAATAAATATACCAAAAGCAGCGGAAACGCTGCTTTTTTTTGCTTTTAAAACACCGTTGCAGGTCTATCCACGCAAGTGTGGCGCGCTGTCACATCGATGCGCAAACTATGGACCTATGCGCGGTAAAGCACATTTTGTCCTCAACAAATATCGTAGAATTGGATTATGATCTTTGAGCCGATATTGGCGCTTGGAATTAAACAAGGACTCTATATGCTTTACCAACTGCACGAACTGCAACGCTCTTTCCTCACTCCGGTGATGCAATGGGCAGACATGTCCTCCAAGTTATTTACCAACCCGGTTTCCCCATTGGCCCACACGCCGTTTTCGCAACGCATCGCAGCCGGCTACGAGCTGATGTACCGCCTTGGCAAAGACTACGAAAAACCGCAATTCGACATCCAATCCGTGCTCGTCCAGGGCGAGAGCGTCGACATCCGCGAACACGTTGTCGTGACAAAACCGTTTTGCCGCCTGATTCACTTCAAAAAAGAAGCCACTGGCTTGCAACAGCCCAAAGTTTTGCTGGTTGCCCCCCTGTCCGGTCACCACTCGACCCTGCTGCGCGATACCGTGCGCGGCTTGCTGGCCGAGCATGATGTCTACATCACCGACTGGACGGACGCGCGCATGGTACCGCTGACGGAAGGCCCGTTCCACCTCGACGACTACATTTACTATGTGCAAGAGTTCATCCGCCTGCTGGCGCCTGACTTGCACGTGATTTCCGTCTGTCAACCGACCGTGCCCGTGCTGGCTGCCATCTCGCTGATGGCGACGGCAAAAGATCCGCTCATGCCGAAGACCATGACGATGATGGGCGGCCCCATTGACCCGCGCCGCTCGCCCACGCAAGTGAACAACCTGGCGACGGAAAAGAAATTCTCGTGGTTTGAAAACACCGTGATCTACGCGGTGCCGCCGAACTACCCTGGCTTTGGCCGCAAAGTGTATCCGGGCTTCCTGCAGCACGCCGGTTTCATCGCCATGAACCCGGGCCGCCATGCACAAAGCCACCGCGAGTTCTACATGCACCTGGTGACGGGCGATGACGAGCCGGCGGAAGGCCACCGCCAGTTCTACAACGAGTATAACGCCGTGCTGGACATGCCGGCCGAGTACTACCTGGAAACCATTAAAACGGTTTTCCAGGAATTCAGCCTGCCGATGGGCACGTGGAAAGTGGGCGGCCAACTGGTGCGTCCGCAAGACATCACGAATGTGGCGCTGTTTACCGTGGAAGGCGAACTGGACGACATTTCCGGCGCCGGCCAGACGCAGGCGGCGCATGATCTGTGTTCCGGCATCCCTGCCGAGATGCAGCAAGACTTCGTGGCGCCGAAATGCGGCCACTACGGCATCTTCTCGGGCCGCCGCTGGCGCGAGATCATTTGCCCGAAAATCGGCGAATTCATCCAGAAACACGGCTGATAGGCCTCGTTTCGACCAAAACGGCACGCCAGCTTACCCTGGTGTGCCGTTTTCTTTTATGCCCAACTCATGTGCGCGACGTTTCGATTTTCACTGTCGGGCGCGTATTGACAAAAATCTGTTCGACTCTCGGCTCGCCTGGCCCCGGCTTCTTCATCGCATAGCCATTCACGGGCTGCGAACGGTTCACCCACAGCGCGTAATACAGATGGTCTGCACGGGGATCTTCCGTATTCGGGTGGATCAGTATCGTCAGGCCCAGGCTGTTCAGCTGCAACCACGGCACGATCACGGGCAACAGATCATTCGTAAAGCCAAAGTAAAACGACGGTGTCACGTGCGGGCCGCGCGGCTCCAGGTTCCAGTCGCCCAGTTCGATCTGGAAGCGCTCGGCCGCCCACTTGCGTATCAGCGCCGCCTTCTGATAGCTGTCTTCATCAAAATAGATGTGTGCGTGATAACTCTCGATATCCGTGTAGGCGCGCGGCTTGCCCGGCAAGGTTTCCTCGCCGGGCCGCACGCTGACAGGGCGCGGCGTGGCTGCCGTATCCGTATGCTCGCCCCACGGGCTCTTCCCGGGCGCTGGTTTCACACGTTTTACCGCGCCATCCTGCGCCAGCGCCGAACCAGCCAGGCCCGAAGCGGCCAGCGCCGCCACCAGTCCGCCGCCGCGCAAGACCGTGCGGCGTTGCGGCGACAGCAAATTCGCCCATTCCAGATCGATGGCGGCGTGTTGATTTTTGTCAGACATAGAGGATTTCCTGTTCTTGATGATCGATAGAGGGATGCAGCACATCAGAATGACAATGTTGCGCGGGCGTAGTAGTAAGCGCCAAGAACGCCCAATGGTCCCGAGTTGTCGTAGGCGCCCGTGTACTGCGCCAGATTCGCGACGCTGCGCGCTTCGCGCGGCACCTGGCTTGGCTTCTGGTCAAAGACATTGTTGGCGCCCACCGCCACGTTGATGCGCTTGCTGATGTCGTAGCCGACGCTGACATCCGTCACGAAGGCGGCCTTCAGCTGATAATCGCCGCCCGTGATGGCGTTCAGGCGCTTGAGCTTGCCGTAACGCGTCTCGCGCACGTTGAATACCCAGCCGGCTTTTTCATACGCCAGCGTGACGATCTCCTTGTCGCGCGGTGCGCGGTACAGCAAGTCGTACTCGGCCGATTTGCTCAGGGTGCCGATATTCGGCAAGCCTTGCAGCACGGCGGGCAATTCCGCCTTGCCCACCAGACTCGTATGGTTGATGTTCGCGGCCGCCGTCCAGCGCAGCTTGCCATCGGCCACGCGCAAGACATCCTCGGCCGTCAAGTCGATGCCGCGCGTGCGCGTGTCGCCCACGTTGGCAAAGTAATGCGCCACCAGGCCATTACCCACCGCCAAGCCCGCCGAGCGCAGCAGGTTTTCAATGACCGTCGCTTGCGTGGCCGTCAGCGGGCGGCCGCTGCCATCGAGCGCCACGCCCGAGCTGCGGTCGATGCCGATGTTCGACGACACACCCAGGCGGTCGCTGACCTTGATTTGATATGCGTCAACGGCAAAGCGCAGGGTGGGCGTAGGATTGAAGGTCAGCCCGGCCGACAGGTTCGTCGATTTCTCCGGTTTCAACGCTTGCGCGCCCAGTGCCCGCGCGGCGGCCGAATTCGGCTGCGCCAGGGTGTAGGGCACGCCCGCATGGTCCGAGGTGTTCGAGTACGCTTGCGTCACCAGGCTCGGTGCATGGAAACCGTTGCTGACGGTGCCGCGCAGGGCCACGGCGGGCGTGACGTCATAACGGGCCGACAAACGGCCCGTGGTCTTGCTGCCGAAATCGGAATATTTCTCGGCACGCAGGGCCGTATCGAGCAGCAATTGCGGCGTCAGCTTGGCCCCCAGGCCGATATACGCCGCATAGCTGTGGCGCGCCGTGTCGGACGCATCGACGGGCAGGTAACCGGCCAGCGCCGACGAGCCGCTGCCCTGCCAGGAAGCGGGTTCGCCCGGGCTGCGTTGCTGCGTTTCGTGCGAATACTCGAGGCCGACGCTGAGGTCAGCCGACTCGCTCAAGCCCAGCTGCACGGGGCGGCGCGCGTCGACGTTGGTGGTCGAACGGCTGTAGCGCTGATTGCCGATGCTGAAGTCGGTCTTGCCACCAGGATAAGTCAGCGAGTAATTGGCCGAGTTTTCCACGCCCACGTCGATATCGTCGCGGCCGTAGGTGCTGCTGATATCCCAGCTCCAGCCGGCCGTCTCGCCCTTGATGCCCCCCGTCAGCGCAACATCGTTTTCGCTCGTCGTTTCATACGGCGTGAATCCATCGGGATACACGGACAGCAAGCCGCGGTTGTTATTGAAAATGGTATTGGGCAGGCGGAAATTCTGCGCCGAGCGGGCATTGCGGTGCGCATACGTGCCGAAGCCGTACAGTTGCACCTCGTTCGACACGTCATAGCCGAGGTTGGCGCTCAGCGAGGCGGTCGTGCTTTGCGGCACGCCCGTATTGCGCCATGGATTGCTGTTGCGCTTCGCTTCGGCCGGGTTCGGTGAGGCACCGGCCGGCAAGCTGTTGTTCGGTCCCAATTTCACCAGTTGCCCATCGCTGTTGCGCACGGCTGGATACGACAGATAGCCGGGATTCAAGCCGAAATTGCGCACCGCGATGCCCTGGCGCTGGACTTCGGCGCCGAAGTGGGCAAAGCCGTGCTCGCCCAGGCGCGTGCCGCCATCGATGCGCACGGAACCGTTCGTGCCATCGCCCTCGTCGGTGGAACCGAGCTGCGTGCCGAAGCTGCCCTTGTCATCCGCTTTCAGGATGATGTTGATGACGCCGGCAATGGCGTCGGAACCGTAGATGGCCGAGGCGCCGTCACGCAAGATTTCCACGCGGGCAATAGCACCCGTGGGTATCAGGGCCAGGTCGGTGGCGACGGAACCGGGAAAACCATCCTCATTGACGATGGCTGTCGTATGGCGGCGCTTGCCATTGACCAGCACCAGGGTATGCGAGGGATCGAGGTTGCGCAGCTGACCGGCGCGCACGATGCTGCCCAGGTCGGGCTGCACGCGGGCTGGCAAGTTAAACGACGGCAAGGCCGTGTCCAGCGCATCGAGCAGATTCAATTTGCCCGTGGCCAGCAATTGCTGCGCGCTGATCACGTCGATGGGCGCGGCGCTGTTGGCCACCGTGCGGCCCGTGCCGCGTGCGCCCGTGACGATGACGGCGTCAAGCGGGGCGCCAGCCAGCGCGCCAGCGCCGTCCGGCGCCGCTTGCGCATACGCTGCGCCGGGCGCCCCCAGCGCGAGCACGGCCACCGAGACGGCGTGCACCAGTTGCCGCAGGCGCGGGGCGGGATCTTGCTTGTGAAACAATTCCAGCATACGAAAGCATCCTTTCAAAGTCGTCAACACAGTGGCTGGAGACTAAAGGATGGACAAACAAACAAGAACGAATGGTTTCGTATTTAGATATTTCGTTTTGGCAATTAACAACAGTGACGTGGGACGTCAGGGAGTGATGGGGGCAGTGGCCAGGCTCTGGTCGAGTCGCTTCCAGTAATCGCGTTCCAGCCTGGCCGTGTCGATGTCGCGCGCCGCCTCGTTGAAGCGCTTTTGCTGCGCGGCACCTTCGGCATCGCGCTGGAAGCACACATGCACGGGACGCTCCTTGAAGATGGTATCGATGATGACGATGCGCTCACGCTCGGCCTTGCTGAAGTTGCGTCCCATCAGCAGGTGCTGCAGGACATGGCGCTCGATGACGATCACGCGGTAACGCTTGATGAACAGTTTCTTCAGATTCGTGGCGTCGTTCAAGCCCTCCTCCGTCTTCAGTTCGCCACGCGCCACCATGCCATCGAACTGTTCGCCATTCGAATAGCCGGCCACGGTGCCGATGCGCAGCTTGCCCAGCTCCGCCAGAGTGGCGCCGGGCATGCCATCCTCCTTCAGGTAGGCCAGCACACCCTGCGTGTTGCCAACCGGAACAGAAAAGTGACAGAGTTTTTCCCGTTCGGGCGTGCGCCAGACGGCCAGGAAACCGACGTAGCGGGGACTGGCCAGGCCAAACTGCATGGCGCGCTTCCAGGGGAAATATTCATATCTGACCGTATAGCCGAGACGCTCGAAGATGGCGCTGACCATCGCGCCCGACATGCCATCGGCAGGCAGACTATGGGAAATGAAGGGCGGCCAGTCTTCCGCGGCGAAGCGAACGATACGCGAGCTGGCAACGCCCGGTGCCGCCATGGGGGCGCTAGCCTGTCCGTGCGCAGCGGCAAGCGTAGAGTGCATGAACAAACAGAAGGGCAAACCAACTGTCCGGAGGAAACGCATGTTTTGCTCCTATGGCCTGGCGCGCCTTGTAGTGCAGGCTCGACAACAGGACTGGCGGTCGGCTTTTTTTAATCACAGGCTTGATAAAAATCATGCTCCCACAAAAAAAAGAAATTGCAAAGTTGTTTATTTACACTTTGACATTCCCAGAAGAAATAAAATACGATTGCGGCGCGCCTGCAACAGCTGGGCACGGCGCACGCTATCCCCCTATCACGAAACAGGTTTTTACTTGTGCGTGGCCCAGATGGCCGATAATGACGTTTTAGCGTATTGAAGATGACCGTGCCGCATCCCGCCTCCCCCTCACTTGCCGACCAGATCGAAGACTTGCTGCCGCAAACACAATGCACCAAATGCGGCTACAACGGCTGCCGCCCGTATGCGGAAGCGATTGCCGCAGGCAACGCCGACATCAATCAGTGCCCACCGGGCGGCGCGCAAGGCATCGTGCGCCTGGCCGGCTTGCTGGGCAAAAAAGTTATTCCGCTCAATCCCGTCAACGGCCTCGAACGTCCGCGATCTGTCGCTTACATCGACGAATCGCTGTGTATCGGCTGTACCCTGTGCATCCAGGCCTGTCCCGTGGATGCCATCGTCGGCGCCGCCAAGCAGATGCATACTGTCGCCACGGACCTGTGCACGGGCTGCGACCTGTGCGTGGCGCCCTGCCCCGTCGACTGCATCGTGATGTATCCCGTCAGCGGCGACGCCACCGGCTGGGATGCCTGGAGCCAGATGGATGCCGACGATGCGCGCGCACGCCACGATTTCCGCACGCAGCGGCTGCGCCGAGAAAGCGAGGCCAACGACGCGCGCCTGGCCGCCAAAGCCGTCGCCAAGATGCGGGAAGTGACGCAGGAAGTGCCCGTCACGCCCGATGAACAGACGGAAAAAGAGCGCAAGCGCGCCATCATCGCCGCCGCCATGGAGCGCGCACGAGCCAAGGCGGCCGCCAGCGCCGCCGCCCAGACCGAACCGCCTGCCCCCAACGCCCCGAAAAAAGACGCATGAACGCTGCCAAACGCCTGGAAATCTTTACGCGCTTCCGCGCTGCCAATCCTTCGCCGAAAACGGAACTCGAATACACGACGCCGTTCGAGCTGCTGATCGCCGTGCTGCTGTCGGCGCAGGCGACGGACGTGTCCGTCAACAAGGCGACCCGCTTGCTGTATCCGGTTGCCAATACGCCGGCCACGATACTGGCGCTGGGCGTCGACGAGCTGGCCAGCTACATCCGCACCATCGGCCTGTTCCGCACCAAGGCGAAGAACGTCATCGCCACCTGCCAGATCCTGCTCGATCAGCACGGCGGCGAAGTACCGCGCGACCGTGCCTCGCTGGAAGCCTTGCCCGGCGTGGGCCGCAAGACGGCGAATGTGGTCATGAATACGGCGTTTGGCGAACCAACCATGGCTGTCGACACGCATATCTTCCGCGTCTCGAACCGCACCGGCATCGCACCAGGCAAGAATGTCGATATCGTCGAGCAAAAATTGCTGAAATTCGTGCCCAAGGAATTCCTGCACGACGCCCACCACTGGCTCATCTTGCACGGCCGCTACACGTGCACGGCGCGCAAACCGCAATGCTGGAACTGCATGATTGCAGACCTGTGCGATTACAAGGACAAGTCGCCGATGCCGGCTGTGGTGTAGGCAACGGCCCGAATAGGCCGTTTTCTACGTCGCTCCTGCAAGCTCGCGCTTACAGCAAGACCATATTGTCGCGATGGATCAGCTCATGGCCTTCCATGTAGCCGAGAATGGACTCGATCTCGGTGGAGGGCTTGCGCATGATGCGGCGCGCTTCGCCGCTCGTGTAGTTCGACAGGCCGCGCGCCACGGGCACGCCGGCGGCATCGACGCAGGTAATCACGGCACCGCGGCCGAATTCGCCATTCACGCCCGTCACGCCGATCGGCAGCAGGGACTTGCCTTCCTGGCGCAGCTTTTGCACGGCGCCCGCGTCCAGCACGACGGCGCCGGCCGTGTGCAGATGATCGGCCATCCACTGCTTACGCGCTGTCAATTGCCCTGTTTGTGCCAGTAACTGCGTGCCGATCGCTTCGCCCTGGGCCAGCCGGCTGAGCACGTCGCTGTCGCGTCCCCAGGCGATGATGGTGTGGGCGCCGGACTTGGCGGCGCGCTTGGCGGCGAGGATTTTCGTCAGCATGCCACCACGCCCCAGGCTGCTGCCGGCGCCGCCGGCCATCGCTTCCAGGGCAGGATCGCCAGCGATGCCTTGCGTGATCAGGTAAGCGCTCGGGTCCTTGCGCGGGTCGGCCGAAAACAGGCCGTGCTGGTCCGTCAGGATGACCAGCGCATCGGCCTCGATCAGGTTGGCGACCAGGGCGCCCAGGGTATCGTTGTCGCCGAACTTGATTTCATCGGTGACGACGGTGTCGTTTTCATTGATGATCGGCACCACGCCCAGGCGCAGCAGGGTCGTCAGGGTGGAGCGGGCGTTCAGGTAGCGTTCGCGGTCGGCCAGGTCGGCGTGCGTCAGCAGCACTTGCGCCGTGCCCAGCTGGTGGGCGCGGAAGCTGCTTTCATAGATTTGCGCCAGGCCCATCTGGCCGACGGCGGCGCAGGCCTGCAATTCGTGGATATCGGTGGGGCGCCGCTCGAAACCGAGGCGCAGCATGCCTTCGGCAATGGCGCCGGAGCTGACCAGCACGACTTCCTTGCCCAGGGCGCGCAAGCCGGAAATCTGCGCAGCCCAGCGGGCAATGGCGGCATGGTCGAGTCCGCGACCATCGTTGGTGACCAGCGAGGAGCCGACTTTGATGATAATGCGGGTAGCTTTTTGAATCACGGAATCCATGGGGCGGCGCTCTTCACTTAATAGACGTCAGCGCGCAGGACGCAGCAGCAGCAAGGCCAGCCCCGCCAGCAGCTCGATTGCGCACATGAACAACACAAAACCCTGGGGCAAACCGAAACTGATGGCCGCGTACAAACGGCCGGCGGGCTGCGCCAGGACCAACATTGCAGTGATATCGCCGAGGATGGGCGGTTCGCCCTGCCGTGCTGCGAACAGCGCCAGGAGCGCGGTAGCGCCCCAGACACCGACATGGGAGGCGTAGAACTGGCTGTAGCCATTGACGCCATTGAGGAAGATGCCCATGCCGGCCGCCAACTCATCGGCGAACAGCAGGCAGGCGACCGCGCTCAGCCCATAAGCATACGCGATCAGATGCAATACACGACGCTGCCACGCTTGCTTGCGCGAGGACGCGACAGCGACCGCCTGTACCGACATCAGGATACAGCCTTAGTCGATAATCTTGAAACGTGGATCATCCGGGTCGATCGACGAGATACCGCGTGCTTCTTCGGTCATCTGCGTTTCTTCGGCACGGCTTTCGCTGTGTTTCTTCGCTTCCAGATGTTGATAAATCGCATTCACCAGTTCCGGGCAACCTTGATGGTTCAGCGCGGAGATCTCGAAGACGGGACCTTTCCAGGCGAAACGCTTGAGGAAGTCCTTCACCAGCTTCTTGCGGTCTTCTTCCGGCACCATGTCGAGCTTGTTCAACACCAACCAGCGCGGCTTGTCGACCAGCGATTCGTCGTATTTCTTCAGTTCCTTGACCAGTGCCTTGGCTTCCTTGACAGGATCGACATTGGTTTCAAACGGCGCCAGGTCGACGATGTGCAACAGCAGACCCGTGCGCTGCAAGTGGCGCAGGAATTGATGGCCCAGGCCCGCGCCTTCGGAAGCGCCTTCGATCAAGCCGGGAATATCGGCGATCACAAAGCTCTTCTCGTGCGACACGCGCACCACGCCCAGGTTCGGGTGCAGGGTGGTAAATGGGTAATCGGCAATTTTCGGACGCGCGTTCGAGACGGCCGAAATGAACGTCGACTTGCCGGCGTTCGGCATGCCCAGCAGGCCCACATCGGCCAGTACTTTCAGTTCCAGGCGCAGTTCGCGGCGTTCGCCTTCCTTGCCCTCGCCTTTTTGGCGTGGCGCACGGTTGGTCGAGGACTTGAAGTGGATATTGCCCCAGCCGCCTTCGCCGCCCTTGGCCAACATTTCGATCTGGCCGTGTTCGGTCAAATCGGCCAGGATTTCGCCGCTCGCGTTGTCGATGATCAAGGTGCCGACCGGCATGCGCAGGTGGATGTCATCGGCGCCCTTGCCATAGCAATCTGCGCCACGGCCAGGCTCGCCATTGCGAGCCTTGTGCATTTTGGAGAAGCGGAAATCGACGAGCGTGTTGATATTGCGGTCGGCGACTGCCCAAATGGTGCCGCCCTTGCCGCCATCGCCGCCATCGGGACCGCCGAAAGGCCGGAATTTTTCACGGCAGAAAGAGGCGCAGCCGTTGCCGCCATCGCCCGCGATGACTTCGATTTTTGCTTCGTCGATAAACTTCATAATTTTGCCGCCATAAAACTAAAAAGGCTCTACCTTGGGCAGAGCCTTTCGATTGAAGGCTTGCGCCTTACATCATGCGATCACGGCGGAGCGAACTGGCGCCCCGCGATGAATTACGCTGGTACTGCTGCGTTAGGTACAACGGTCACGAATTGCTTCGAACCGGCACCTTTGACAACGAACTTCACTTTGCCCGCGATCAGCGCGAACAACGTGTGGTCCTTGCCCATGCCTACGCCTTCGCCGGCGCGCACTGGCGTGCCGCGTTGACGAATGATGATGCCGCCAGCATTGATAGCTTGGCCGCCGTAGACTTTAACGCCCAGACGTTTTGATTCTGAATCACGGCCGTTTCGCGTTGTGCCGCCGCCTTTTTTATGTGCCATTTAAGACTCCTTGATAGCTGATTAATTCAAACAGCGGCAATTAGCCGTTGATCGAAACGATTTGGATTTCGGTAAAATTCTGGCGATGGCCTTGATGCTTTTGGTAATGCTTACGACGACGCATCTTGAAAATTTTGACCTTATCATGGCGACCATGCGCCACAACCGTAACCAGTACCGTTGCACCTTCGACCAATGGCGCACCAAATTTAATGGTGTCGCCCGCGCCTACTGCGAGAACTTGATCGATGGTGATTTCGGAACCAATGTCTGCCGGTATCTGTTCTACTTTAAGTTTTTCGCCAGCGACAACTTTGTATTGTTTGCCACCGGTTTTTATGACCGCGTACATGATTTGAAACCTCATCAAATGTTGAAAGAATTTGTCCCACTGCCACGCAAAGCAAGCCGTACACAACAGGGGGAACCAGCGATTATACACGGACTGAGAAATTGCGTCAAAAACTATTCACAAAGGCCGATGATCGTGGTATGTCGACAACCTGGCCACCATGTCAGGCTTGCGCCAGGCGGACAGAAAAACGCGCGCCAGTGCCAACAAGATCAAACAATTGCTCTACAGTCATAGGCAAACATCACGCTCGCGCAAGCCATGTCGTATAATCGCCGCACCCACAATCTAATGCAGGTTCGCCTTGTCTGACGCTAACAAACACGTTAACCAAAACACCATCGTGCAAACGATTGCCGCCGATATGGACGCAGTCAATACGGTGATCCGCCAAAAGCTGCACTCCGATGTGATCCTGATCAACCAGATCGCTGAATACATCATCAGCGCAGGTGGCAAACGCATCCGTCCCGTGCTGATCTTGCTGGTG
The DNA here is from genome assembly GCF_051380665.1 of Janthinobacterium lyxosi. Taxonomy (NCBI): domain Bacteria; kingdom Pseudomonadati; phylum Pseudomonadota; class Betaproteobacteria; order Burkholderiales; family Oxalobacteraceae; genus Janthinobacterium; species Janthinobacterium lyxosi. Next base: position 82,343 of record NZ_JBNYXM010000020.1, on the reverse strand, counting down.
GCCAATGCCCACGCCTATCGCGGCACGGCGCACCATGAACTGGCTGCCGTGGTCGAATTCATCCATACCGCCACCCTGCTGCACGACGACGTCGTCGACGAATCGTCGATGCGCCGCGGACGCCAGACGGCCAACGCCCTGTTCGGCAATGCCGCCTCGGTGCTGGTGGGCGATTTCCTGCATTCGCGCTCGTTCCAGTTGATGGTATCGCTGAATAATATGCGCGTCATGCAAATCCTCTCCGACGCCACCAACGTGATCGCCGAAGGCGAAGTGCTGCAATTGCTGAACATGCACGATCCGGACGTGACGCAAGAGAGCTACCTGAACGTCATCCGCTCGAAGACAGCCAAGCTGTTCGAAGCGTCGGCGCAACTGGGCGCCTTGATCGCCGGCGCCAGCGAAGACGATATCGAAGCGGCTGCCGAATACGGCCGCTCGCTGGGCACGGCCTTCCAGCTGATCGACGACGTGCTCGACTATGCAGGCGACGCCACCGAAATCGGCAAGAACGTGGGCGACGACTTGCGCGAAGGCAAACCGACCATGCCGCTGATCTGGCTGATGGAAAACGGCACGCCGGAACAGCGCGAACTGGTACGCAGCTGCATCGAGCAGGGCGACGAACAGCATTTCGACGCCATCCTGGCCGCCATCACCAGTAGCGGCGCCCTCGACTACACACGCAAACAGGCGGAAATCGCCGGCCAGCGCGCCGCCGATGCCATCGCCGGCTGGCCTGACAGCGCCTACAAGCAATCCATGCTGCAACTGTGCTCGTTTGCCGTCGACCGCAATCACTGATCGCGTTTTACTCTATGCAATACAAATCGGCGCCACTGGCGCCGTTTTTATTACTGCCGCTCATGCTCCATGGCCGCGCCCGCCAATGCCTGCACGATGGCCGGCTCCGCTTCCAGCCGCTCGCTGTAGCGGCTGCCCAGGTAATCGCGGCGGTCGCGCACCAGCAAGGTAAATTTGTACAATTCCTCCATCACGTCGACCAGGCGCTCGTAATACGGCGACGGCTTCATGCGGCCCGCATCGTCGAATTCCTGATACGCCTTGGCTACCGAGGACTGATTCGGAATGGTGACCATGCGCATCCAGCGTCCCAGCACGCGCAAGCCGTTGACGGCATTGAACGATTGCGAACCACCCGATACTTGCATCACAGCAAGGGTCCGTCCCTGCGTGGGCCGCACGCTGCCCGATTCCAGCGGCAGCCAGTCGATCTGCGATTTGAAGACCCCCGTGACGGCGCCATGCCGCTCTGGACTGCACCAGACTTGCCCTTCCGACCAGAGCGACAGCGCGCGCAGCTCCTGCACTTTCGGATGCTCGGGCGAAACACTGTCGACCATGGGCAAGCCATGCGGGTCGAACACGCGCGTGTCGGCGCCAAAATGGCGCAGGATGCGTTCCGCTTCCAGGGTCAGCAGCTTGCTGTACGAGCGCTCGCGCAAGGAACCGTACAACAGCAAGATGCGCGGCGCGTGGGTGGAAACCGTGACCGGCGTCAATTTATCCAGGCTGGGCAAGTCCAGATGCGCAGCGCTGATGTTGGGTAACTCATTGGGCAAATCGTCCATCTCAAGCCACCGGCTTGCCGTCGGCGCCCACCACGGGCTGGCCATCTTCCTTGGCAAACGCGCCTTGCTGCGGCAGCGGCAGGATCTCCAGCACTTTTTCCGACGGTCGGCACAGGCGCACGCCCCGTTCCGTGACGACGATGGGGCGGTTGATCAAAACAGGATGGGCTTGCATGGCATCCAGCAGGGCCGCATCGCCCAGTTCAGGATTGGCCAGGCCCAGCTCGTCGTACAGGGCGCCCTTGTCGCGCATGACGGCGCGCACGGACAAGCCCGCACGCTTGATCAGGTCGACCAACTCTTCACGCGATGGCGGGTTCTTGACGTAATCGATGATGACGGGTTCGACGCCCGTGTTGCGGATCAGGGCCAGGGTGTTGCGCGAGGTGCCGCACGCCGTGTTGTGATAGATCGTGATCGTCATGTCGTCGTTTCCTTCAGTAAATGTGGTTCGCTGACGCAGCAAGGCGCGCCAGCGCAGCAGTTCTCGGTCAAAAAGGCCAGCAAGCCGTTCATGCCCGCATAGTTGGCGGCGTAGATGATGGAGCGGCCCGCCTTGCACGCCGTCACCAGATTGGCATGCGCCAGTTCCTTCAAGTGAAACGACAGCGACGATGGCGCAATCTCCAGCGCCTCGGCGATTTTCGTGGCGGCCATGCCTTGCTGCCCCGCTTGCACCAGCAGGCGGAACACGGCCAGCCGCGATTCCTGTGCCAGCGCCGCCAAGGCCACGATGGCGGAAGCACTCGTCAGTGGTGTCGCCTGGCCAGCTATTGCCTTTTCATTTTCCATAATTCAATAATACTCGAATTATTGAATCATTTCAAGCGACAAGCCTTGGCAACCTATCTTACGTAACCCAGCGCACCGACCGCCATGGCCTATTGGTCTACCTTGATGAAAAAATCACTGCGACTGGCATTTCCATGACACGCTCGACACCCCTGAAAATCCTCGGCTGGAGCCTGGCCACCCTTCTGGCCCTCATCGCCCTCCTCGTCATCCTTGTGCTGACCTTCGACTGGAACCGCGCCCGCCCCTACATCAACGAGAAGGTGTCGGAAAGCACGGGCCGTACCTTCGTCATCGGCGGCGACCTGCAAGTCAAATGGAAGCGAGGATTGAAGACGGAGCCGGGCTGGCGCCGCTATGTGCCGCGCCCCCACATCAGCGCCCAAGACGTGCGCATGAGCAACCCCGACTGGGCCACGGCTGGTTCGCAGCTGGCCAGCGCCAGGCGCGTCGACGTGTCCATCCATCCTCTGCCCCTATTGCGGCACAAGGTGGTGCTGATGGACTTGACGCTGGACGCGCCGCAGATCGCCCTGCAGCGGCGCGCCGATGGCAGCAATAGCTGGACCTTGAAGGATAACGGCCCTTCGCCTTGGGAGGTGGAAATCCAGCGCATGGCCTTCGGCGACGGCGCCATCCGCTACCTGGACGAAGGCATCGCCCTCGACGTGCACGCCAAGGTCAGCTCGACGGCGCCCGACGCCACGCCGGGCGATGCGCCAGGTAGCGCGCCCATGGAGAAATACGGCATCGCCTTTACCCTGGGTGGCAGCTACCGCAAGGCACCCGTGACGGGCGGCGGCAAGGCGGGTGCCGTGTTATCCCTGACCGACAACAATACGGTCTATCCCGTGCAGGCGCACGCCGTGCTGGGCAAGAACAAGGCCAGCATCGCCGGCACCCTGACGGACCCGCGCTCGCTGTCCGGCATCGACTTGCAGCTGAGCCTTGCGGGCGCCAGCATGGCCGACCTGTATCCGCTGACGGGCGTACTGCTGCCGGAAACGCCGGACTACGCCACCAAGGGACGACTGCTGGGCAAGAAGGACGGCGCCACCTGGACGTGGACTTACCAGAATTTCAAGGGCAAGGTGGGCCAGAGCGACCTGGCCGGCACGCTGCAGTATTTGCCGCGCCAGCCGCGTCCCTTGCTGCGCGGCGAAGTAACGTCGCAGCAGCTGCGCCTGGAAGACCTGGGTCCCACCATCGGCGCGGACAGCAATGCGCAGAAACAGGCGCGCGGCAAGGCGCCCGTGCAGCCCGAGAATAAAGCCTTGCCCGTGGAACAATTCAACACTGCAAAATGGAATGCGCTCGATGCCGACGTGAAATTTACCGGCAAGAAACTGGTACGCACGCACGACATTCCATTCAACGACGTCGTCGCCAACATCCACATGAAAGACAAGGTACTGAGTTTGACGCCGCTCAACTTCGGCATGGCCGGTGGCGACATCACCTCGAATATCACCCTCGACGGCCGTCAAAAGACCATCGCCGCGCAAGCCAAGGTGGCGGCGCGCCACCTCAAAATTCGCGAACTGTTTCCCAAGCTGCAATCGATGCAAGCCAGCTTCGGCGAAGTGTATGGCGACGCGGCACTGACGGGCCACGGCAATTCCGTTTCCGCCATGCTGGCCAGCGCAAATGGCGAGCTGGCGGCCACCGTCAGCGAAGGCTCCGTCAGCCAGTTCATGCTGGAACTGGCCGGCCTGAACCTGGCCAATGCCGTCTTCGTGAAAATCTTCGGCGACAAGCAGGTGCACCTGAACTGCATGGCCAGCGATTTCGCCGTCACGAATGGCCAGGCCGACGTGCGCCGCTTCGTGCTCGACACGGACACGGCCGTCGTGAATGTCACGGGCAATGTCAACCTGGCCCACGAAACCCTGGACCTCGACGTACGCCCGCGCACCAAGGGCGCCCGCATCATCACCCTGCGCACACCGCTGTACGCGAAAGGCACGTTCAAGAACCCGGACGTGGGCCCGCAAAAAGGCCCGCTGGCCCTGAAAGCCGGCGCCGCCGTGGCCCTGGCTACCATCGTCACGCCGCTGGCCGCCCTGCTGCCGCTGGTCAACGTCGACAAAGCCCCCGACACGGACTGCGCCGCCGTCATGGCGCAAGCCAACGCAACGCGCAAGGCGCCCACTTCGCCGGCGACAAATGCACCGGCAAAAAAAGTCAGCGAAGCGGAGATCAAAAAGGCGCAGCAGGAAAAGAAATAGAGCTTGATGCCGCCGCTTGAAAGCCGCCCCGCCATCTGCTGTAATACGACTATGCGGGGTGTGGCTCAGCCTGGTAGAGCGCTGCGTTCGGGACGCAGAGGCCGGAGGTTCGAATCCTCTCACCCCGACTAACCCTTTCTTCCTTCCTGCACCTACATCAACTGCTTACACCTTGACATGCGCGTTGGTGTGTTGCTGAGAAGTATGATATTAATCACATCATTAATATCCTGATCACTTCTCGCGCAAGGGCCTGACCGATGTCTTTCCTGATAGTTCTGGCCGCACTGGCCTTCCTCATGCTGGCCGCCTACCGCGGCTACAGCGTGATCCTGTTTGCACCTGTCGCCGCACTGGGTGCCGTGCTGCTTACCGATCCGTCTGCCGTGCCGGCCGTCTTCAGCGGCATCTTCATGGAAAAAATGGTGGGCTTCATCAAGCTGTATTTCCCCGTCTTTTTGCTCGGTGCCGTGTTCGGCAAGCTGATCGAACTGTCCGGCTTTTCCCAGTCCATCGTCGTGGCCGCCATTCGTTATATCGGCAGTTCGCGCGCGAATGCCGTCATCGTTGCCGTGTGCGCGGCCCTGACTTACGGCGGCGTGTCGCTGTTCGTGGTGGTATTTGCCGTGTATCCGTTCGCGGCCGAACTGTATCGCCAGAGCAATATCCCCAAGCGGCTGATGCCGGGCGCCATCGCCCTGGGCGCGTTTTCCTTCACCATGGATACCCTGCCCGGCACGCCACAAATCCAGAACATCATCCCCACCACCTTTTTCAACACGACCGGCTGGGCCGCGCCATGGCTGGGCACCATCGGTGCCGTGCTGACGGTGATCATGGGCCTGGCTTTCCTCGAATGGCGCCGCCGCTCCGTCATGGCAACGGGCGAAGGTTATGGAGTGGAAGCGGAACAGGCCAAGACCGGCGGTGGCGACCTGCCCCATCCGCTGCTGTCGGTGGCGCCTTTGGTGCTGGTGGGCGTGGCCAACTTTGCGCTGACCAAGCTGATTCCCCACTGGTATGGCGACAGTTACGTGCTCACCGCCGAGGCCCTGCCGGGCTTGCATGCGCCCGTGGCTACGTCGATAGCCTCCGTGACGGGTATCTGGGCCGTGGAAGGCGCGTTATTGCTGGGCATCTTGCTGGTGTGCGTGACGGCCTTCGGGCGCATCCGCGCCGCCTTTGCCGAAGGCACCAAGGCGGCCGTGGGCGGCGCCTTGCTGGCAGCCATGAATACGGCGTCCGAATATGGCTTCGGCGGCGTCATCGCGGCGCTGCCCGGTTTTCTTGTCGTTAGCAACACCTTGCGCAGCGTGCCCGATCCCCTCGTCAATGCGGCCGTGTCCGTGACAACCCTGGCCGGCATTACCGGCTCGGCCTCGGGCGGCATGAGCATCGCGCTGGCCGCCATGTCGGACAGTTTCATTCAAGCCGCACAACAAGCCCACATTCCGCTCGAAGTCATGCACCGCGTGGTGGCGATGGCCAGCGGCGGCATGGACACCCTGCCGCACAATGGCGCCGTGATCACCCTGCTGGCCGTCACAGGCCTCACGCACCGCCAGTCCTACCGCGACATTTTCGGCATCACCGTCATCAAGACCGTGGCCGTGTTCCTCGTCATTGCCATCTATTACATGACAGGGCTGGTCTGACCTAGAGCCGCGACGACGATGCCGGCTTCGCCAACGCTTGCGCCGGCTTGAAAAGGTGGCTGATGCCCATGGTCAGCAGCGGACCGGCCAGCGCCAGGTAGGAACTGTCCACGCCGTACGGATTGCCCGCCAGGAACCAGCCGATGGTGGCAATCACGGACACGATCACACCGACAAAGGCGCCGCGCGGCGTGCCGAATTTCGGCGCATAGAAGGCCATCAGCACCAGCACGGCCAGAGTGGCGCGCAAGGCCTTGCCCAGGAAGGCGATCATCAGCAGTTTTTCCGCATACAGCGCCAGCACCAGCGGCAGCAAGCCGGCCACGACGATGGCGATGCGCAGGAACATCAGTGATTTCGCGTCATTCTTCGCCTTGTTGTACCAGGGATCATAAAAATCCTTCATGGCCAGGGTGGCCGATGCCAGGGTGGTGGCGGAAATGCCGCCGAACAGGGCGCCGGCCAGGCCGACGATCATGATGCTGGCGGAAAACGCCGGCATGTGGGCGATCAGGGTCGGGAAGGCGTCGATCGACTTCATGCCCGGATACAGCACGGCGCTGCACATGCCGATCAGGGCCGCCATCAGGCCGAACGGTATCATCAGCGAAGACACGTAATAGCAGGCGCGCTTGGCCACGGCCGGGTTGTCCGTGCTGACCAGGGCCTGGATCACATATTGCGTGGCGAAGATGGAGCCGATGCCGCCTATCATCCAGGCGATGATCTGGCCCCAGCCGATCTCGACCCAGTTGAACATCTTGGCCGGCAATTGCGCCTGCAGCGCACCGATGCCGCCTGTTGCTTCCAGCGCATACGCCAGCGCCAGGATCACGCCCAGGTATTTGACGATGGAATGGGCGAAATTGGTGTACACCACCGAGCGCATGCCGCCCAGGCTGACATAGATCACGGTAATGGCGCCCACCAGCAAAATGGCCACCGTTTTATTGATGTGCAGCACGGCCGCCAGCACGGCGCCGCCGCTCGCGTACAGGGCCACGGCAACGATGCCCAGTGCGACGATGGTGAGTATCGACGCCGCATAGCGCACGGGTTCGCCGTAGGTTTGCGCCAGGATGCCGGAAATCGTCGACTGCCCGCTTTCCTTGTATTTTTTCACCAGCACGATGGCCAGCAGCAAGAAGCCCAGCGACAGCGCCACCAGGTTCCAGGCAGCGGAAATACCCAGCTCATAGCCTTTTTGCGCCGTGCCGATGCTCACCGAGCTGCCGATGAATTCGGACAGCAGCAGCGCGCCGATCAGGTAGGCGGGATAATTGCGCCCGCCCGCCGTCATGCCTTCGGCGCTGTTGGCATGCTTGCGCACACTATAGGTAATGTACGACATGAGGGCGAAATAGCCCACCGTGACCGCAGCGATGATGATTAATCTGTTTTCCATTCGTCTACTCCAAGTCTGCTTTTCTTCTTGTTATTTTTAAAAAAAGCTTCCCCTGCCGCATGCCGGACCAGCCGGCGGCGGTGCTCAGGGGCAAAGCGAAATCCTGCCCTGCCTACGGCAATAGAAAGGCGCGCAGCTGTGCCGTGAATGCCTGCTCCGCCTCGACATTCGAGATATGCGACGCCGGCACGCTCGCCAGGCGACTGCCGGCCACCTGCTGCTGCAGCCAGCGCCCGTCGTCCAGCGTCGTCACGGGATCGTGCTCGCCTGCGATCACCAGGGTCGGTACCGTGATCGTGCCCACGCAGGCGCGCAAGTCGGCCTGGGCCAGCGCCTCGCAGCAGGCCGCATAGCCGCCCGCATCCTGGCCGCGCAAGGTGGCGACCATGTGCGCCACCGTGTCCGGCGCGCGCTGGAGAAACTGCGGCGTGAACCAGCGTGCGCCGGCGCCATCGGCCACGCCACCCATGCCATCGCGCCGGACTTGCTCCGCGCGCGCCAGCCAGGCTTCGGCCGTGCCGATGCGCGCCGCCGTATTCGCCAGCACGAGTTGCGTCAGGCGCTGCGACTGGTGGATGCCCATCCACTGCCCCGTCAAGCCGCCCATGGAAATGCCGCAGAAGGCGGCGCGCGCGATATCGAGGTGATCGAGCAGCGCCACCACGTCCTGCCCCAGCCGCTCGATGCCGAACGGCGCGGCGCCGGTGGCGGACTGGCCATGGCCGCGCGTGTCGTAGCGCACGACAAAAAAGTCGCCGGCCAGCGCGGCCGCCTGCACCTGCCACATGGACAGGTCCGTGCCGAGGGAATTCGACAGGACCAGGCAGGGCTTGGCGCGCTCGCCATCCGTGCGGTAATGCATGCGAATACCGTCCACCTCGCACGTTTTCCCGGCAGTGTCGTTGCCTATATGCGTCATTGCATGTCTCCTCAGGAATCGTCGTCGCGCACCGACGAAGGATGGCGGCACAGCGGCATCACGTCGATCTGCATGTAGGGAAATAGCGGGAGCGAGGTCAGCAAATTATGCAGCTCGTCGACGCTATCCACGTCGAAGACGCTGATGTTGGCGTACTGGCCCGCGATGCGCCACAGGTGGCGCCATTTGCCCTCGTTCTGCAGGCGCTGGGCCAGTTCCTTTTCCGTCTGCTTCAGCTGCGCCGCCTGCTCGGCGGGCATCGTCAACGGCAGGTTCACGTTCATGCGTACATGGAATAACATTACTTTCTCCTTGTGGATGCTTATGGACGCTGCAAGGCATGCAGCTTGTCCATGTCGATCTCGACGCCCAGGCCAGGGCCCGTCGGTACTTGCAGCATGAAGTCGCGGTACACGAGCGGCTCGCGCAAGACTTCCTGCGTCAGCAGCAGGGGGCCGAACAGTTCCGTGCCCCAGGCCAGTTCGGCAAAGGTGGAGCACACGTGGGCCGTCGCGGCCGTGCCGATGCCGCCTTCGAGCATGGTGCCGCCGTACAGGCCCACGCCAGCCAGGCGCGCCACGGTGGCCACTTCCAGCGCCGGCAGCAAGCCGCCCGACTGGGTGATTTTCACCGCATACACGTCGGCCGCATCGGCCTGGGCCAGCGCCAGCGCATCGGCGGGACCATGCAAGGCTTCGTCGGCCATGATGGCCACGTCGAAGCGCTGCGTCAGGCGCGCCAGCGCGGCGCGGTTGCCCGCTTTGACGGGCTGCTCGATCAGGTCGATGCCGCCCGCTTCCAGCGCGGCGATGCCGCGCACGGCGTCCGTCTCGCTCCAGGCCTGGTTGACATCAACGCGCACGCTGGCCCGTTCACCCAGCGCCCGCTTGATCTCCAGCACGTGGGCCACGTCATCCATCACGTCGCGCAAGCCGATCTTCAGCTTGAAGATGCGGTGGCGGCGCAAGTCCAGCATTTTTTCCCCTTCGGCGATATCGCGCGCGGTGTCGCCGCTGGCCAGCACCCAGGCCACGGGCAGCGCATCGCGCACCCGGCCACCCAGCAATTCCGACAGCGGCACATTCAGGCGGCGCGCCTGAGCATCGAGCAGCGCCGTTTCGATCGCGCACTTGGCGAAGCGGTTGCCCTGGATGACCTTGCGCACCTTGGCCATGGCCTTGGCCACTGCGCTCGCTTCCATGCCAACCAGCAGGGGCGCGATATAGGTATCGATATTCATCTTGATGCTTTCCGGGCTTTCGCCGCCGTAGCTCAAGCCGCCGATGGTGGTCGCTTCGCCCCAGCCGGTGATGCCGTCGGCGCAGCGCAGCCGCACCAGCACCAGGGTTTGCGTATGCATGGTGGCGACGGACATCCGGTGCGGGCGGATGGTTGGCACATCGACCAGATAGGTCTCGATATTTTGAATCATATTTATTCCGTATAATTCTGTGGAGTGGTGACACGATATGCCCCGAATGTCCCCGCGTCCAACACCGAGTTGGTATCAAACCTATACCTGAAAGGTATTAAGATGGAATTACGCCACTTGCGCTACTTCGTTGCGGTCGCAGAGGAAAGGAACTTCACGCGGGCCGCCGCGCGCCTGCACATCGCGCAGCCACCTCTCAGCCGGCAGATGCAGCAACTGGAAGAAACGCTGGGCGTGGCACTGATCGAGAAAGGCTCGCGGCCCTTGCGGCTGACGGAAGCGGGCGAGTTTTTTCTCGCCCATGCACGGCCCCTGCTCGACCAGGTGCGCGACCTGCAGGCGATGACGCAACGCGTGGGCAAGTTGGAACGCACCCTGTCGATCGGCTTCGTCGCCTCGACCCTGTATGGCGAATTGCCCGACATCGTGCACCGCTATTGCGAACGCCATCCCGAGGTCGACGTGACGCTGCATGAAATGACGACGGTGCAGCAGCTCAAGGCCCTGAAGGAAGGCCGCATCGACGTGGGTTTTGGGCGATTGAAAAGCGAAGACCCCAGCATCCGCCGCATCCTGCTGCGCGAGGAGCGACTGGTGGTCGCCCTGCCGCCCGGGCACCGGCTGGCCAAGGGGGAAGGCGGGTTGCGCCTGACCGACCTGGTGCACGAAACCCTGCTCGTGTATCCGAAAGCGCCCCGCCCCAGCTTTGCCGACCAGGTGCTGAGCATGTTCAGTGTAGGCAATGTCACGCCCGGCCCCGTCACGGAAGTGCGCGAGCTGCAGATTTCCATGGGACTGGTGGCGGCCGGCCAGGGCATTTCCATCGTGCCGGAAAGCGTGCAGGCCATGCATCACAGGAACGTGGTCTACCGCAAGCTGGACGACAAGCATGCGTTCTCGCCCATCCTGTTCAGCATGCGGCATATGGACCGCTCGCCGGAACTGGACAACCTGCTCGCCGCCGTATACTCGATCTACGATGAACACGGCATTGCACACGTCAAGGAAAGCCTGTAGCAGCTAGAGAGCGGCGTCGGCCAGCAATGCCGGCCGCAGCGCGCGGATGCGCAGTTCCGTAAAATAGCCGCCCGCCTCGTTGTAGCGCAGATAGTGGCGACCGCAGTTCAGGCAGCGCGCCACCTGGCTCAGGTTGGCGGGATAGTAGCGCGGCGCGATGGGCGCATCGACGCTGTCGTAGCGCGTGCCATCGGGATGGTACTCGGCAAACGTCGGTTCCTCGTACGGATCTTCGCGCAGGGTGCCTATTTCTTCGAAGCGGTCCAGCTCCAGCGAAGTGGGCAGGCGCTGCCAGGCGTCCAGCGGCACGGCGCAGCAGCTGCATTTTTTTGTCACCAGCGCCGACGTGGCGGCCAGTGCGGACAAGGCGGGAAAGTCGATGAATAACATGCGTCAACCAGTACAAGGGTGCGGCCCTTGGCAACGAGCCTGGCCGCGCCTTTCCATTCTAGCGGAATGCGTCTATCAATGCCCCATGAAGTCATTCCACTTCGGCAGCAGCACGATGCTGTTCGGATTGAGCCCCTTGTTTTTCAAGGTGTCGACACTGCCCACTACCGTTTCCTTTTTCATGTCGATGACAGTGATGCTGCCATCGCTCATGCCCGGCAAATTGAGCAGCGCATTTTGCACGAAGGCGTAGCGGCCATCCCTTGTAAATGCCACATGGTGCGCGCCTTCTGCGGCGGGAATCGATTTCACCAGCCGTGGCTTGCCGATGCCTCCCGTCAAATCAAAGATATGCAAATGCCCCGGCTTGGCCGTCGTCAGGTACATCCGCGTAGCGCCCTTGTTGAAATACAGTTCCAGCGGCACGCCCGCCTTTTGCTCGGCAAAGTCATGCACCTGGGCCGTGTCAAAATCCTTCGTTATCGGGTTCCAGGTAGCCGTCCATACGGTGCCGCCGTACATATTGGCGACATACGCGACGGGTGGATTGCTGCCCGGGACGAACAGCACTTCCACGGGCGCTTCGCCCGACGGCGACGGCTTCTTCGATAGCTTGTGCGTGCCCAGCACCTTGCCCGTGCTCGTCTCCACCACGCTGATGACTTCCCCCGCATCGCCCAGGTCCGTGGGGCGGATGGTGCTGGTCAGCAGGGTGCGGTCGATGCCATCGTGGACGGCCAGGCCATGCGGATACGGCGCCGGCAGCTTGACGGTGCGCCCCGGCTTGTCGTGCACGGCGTCGCCTTCCAGCATCGCCTGCGAGCCCATGCAGCTCAGGTACCAGCGCTTGTGGTCATCCGAAAAAACGATGTCCTCCCCAACCTGGCAGGTCGGTACCTCGATCACCTTGATGGGCAAATCCTTGTGGCGCATGTCCATCACGCGCAGCTGCGCCTTGCCCAGCGCCGTGATGTAGGCCTTGCTCATGTCGTGGTTGTAGAAAATATGGTGCGCCACCAGGTCCCGCGGCAGAGGAATGTCGCGCACGATCTTGCCAAAGTTTTTCGACTCGGGATCGACGTCGATGATGGCGATGCCTTCCTTGCGCGACGGCGGAGCGACAGGGCTTTTCAGCGACTTCAATGATTCGGGCGACTTGCTTTCGTAATTGACCATGGCCAGGATTTCGGCCGACGCGGGCGGCGCGGCCAGGTACGCTACTGCCAGTGCAAACAGCATCTTTTTATTCTTCATCGTCTCCCCTGCCTTTTTTCGAGTGTCATTGGATAGCTCGGACAGGCGGCGCTTGCCGCCGGTCCGCGCCGCTCATTCTACGGCGATACTTTTTCAAACTGATGTTTTTTTTCAGCTGGCCAATGCTGGAAATCTTTCCTAAAATTTAAGGATGAAAAAAACTCCATTCCGCCCTTCCCTTGCCAGCCTGGGCCTGGCCATTTTTCTGCTGTGCGCAACGGCGAAAAGCCAGGCGCAGGGCGGCCTGGCGGCAAACCGGCAGCAACAGGAACAGCATGTGGCGCTAGCCATCGCGCAGCGCAAAATCGCACCAAAGCCGCCGACGATACGGGTGCATCAAGACAGCGTCATCACCCTCGATTGGACTACTGACGAAATAGTCAATATCCACTTGCACGGCTACGACCAGCTGCTGACGGTCAAGCCGGGCGAGACGCAAGCCATGCGCATCGATGCCAGCGTGCCAGGGCGTTTCCCCGTTTCCGCGCACGGCTACGGCGCGCAGGCGGAACACAAAGGCAAGCAGCACAAGCATCACCGCGAAGCACCGCTGATGTACCTGGAAGTGCTGCCGCGATGATGCGGCGCTTGTTGGCGTCAGTCGCCCTGCTTTTCTCCCCATGCATGGCACACGCCCACGGCTTTGGCCAGCGCTACGACCTGCCCCTGCCGCTCTGGCTATATTTGCTCGGCGCAGGGCTGACTGTGGCGCTGTCGTTTGCCTTCCTGGCCCTGTGGCGCCGCGATGACACGGGTACGCCTTACCAGGGCGACTACGCGCGCCTGCTCCTGCTGCGCGTCCCTGGCGCGGACGCCATCGCCTTCGCGCTGCGCCTGCTGGTGCTGGCGCTGTATGTCCTGGTGATCGTGGCGGGGCTGGTGGGCGTGCAAAATCCCGTCAAAAATATCGCCCCCGCCATGGTCTGGGCCATCTGGTGGGTAGGCATGGCATACGTCTCGGCGCTGGTGGGCGACCTGTGGGCGCTGGTTAATCCGCTCGACAGCGTGGCGCGCGTGGCGCAGCAGCTGTGCTCCCGCTGGCGCGCGCCGCTGGCCTGGCCGCGCTGGCTCGACAGCTGGCCGGCGGCGGCCCTGTTTTTTGCTTTTATCTGGATGGAGCTGAACTGGGAAGGCAGCGAACAGCCGGCTAGCCTGGCCTGGAGCATGCTGCTGTATTCCGCCTGCACGTGGGCAGGCATGACGCTGTTCGGCCGCGCCACCTGGCTGCGCCACGCGGAAGTGTTCCACGTCGTCTTCGGCCTGCTGGCGCGCTTCGCGCCCCTCACCTTCCGCGATGGCGCCTGCTACGTGCGTCCCTACGCGGCGGGCTTGCTGGCGAAAGAACCCGTGCGCCCCGCTTGCCTGGTGCTGGTGATCCTGATGCTGGCCTGCGTCAGCTTCGACGGCATGATGGAAACACAAGCGTGGTACGACATCGTCGACGCCGTCCTCGCCGTGGCGCCGGGCGCGCTGGCGTGGATCACCACGGCCGCCCTGCTGCTGATGCCGGCCCTGTTCCTGCTGGTGTTCCTGCTGTTTTGCGCCATGATCGCCCGCTACGGCGCCAGCGATGGCCAGCCGGCGCTGCCCCTGCTGCGCGTGGCCGGCCACTTCGTCCTGACCCTGGTGCCCATCGCCATCGCCTACCATTTCTCCCACTACCTGTCTTTTCTGGCGATGGCGGGCCAGTACCTGATCCCGCTGGCATCGGACCCGCTGGGGCTGGGCTGGGACCTGTTCGGCACGAAGCTGTACTTCATCCGTCTCGGCATCGTCGACGCCAAGGTGGTGTGGTACGTGTCGCTGTTCGCCATCATCGCCGGCCACGTGGCGGCCGTCTGGCTGGCCCACGTCTGCGCGCTGCGCCTGTACGCCAGCCGCCGCGCCGCATTGCGCAGCCAGTATCCGATGCTGGCCCTGATGATCACCTACACCTTGCTCAGCCTCTGGATCATCGCCCAACCCATCGTCGGCGGCTAAGCCGCTGCCGCCGCGCCAGGCCCAGCTCCAGCAGCAACAGCAAGCTGCCGGAAATGAGCAGCAACGGCATCAGCGCGCACATGCCCGCCGCCGCCAGCCAGGCCAGCGCCGAGGGCGAGGTCCAGGCGCCTGGCAGCAGCTTGGGCAAACCCAGCGAGCCTGGCAGGCGCCGCTTGAAAAACATCACCCAGCCCGATACCAGCGAGAACAGCACGCTGGCGCCGAACAGCAGCAACAAGGCCTGGTTCCACCAGCCGAATTCGCCCCGATGAAACGGGATCCCGATGGCGGTGGCCTTGCCGAACGCAGTCTGCGCCTCCCATCCCGCGTAATACAGGGGCTTGCCGCTGTAGGCATCGAATTGCAGGTCGAAGCGCAAGGTAGGCTGGCTGCGGTCGGCCATGGTGGCGCGCCACACATCGTCCTGGCTGGCCGGTGCCGTCAGCTGCACGGCGATGGCGGATGCATGACTGCGCGCCACCTGCCAGGCAGCCTGCCAGTCGAGCGGAGCACCCTCCTCGGTCGAATGCAGGCCGCGCGGCACGGGCGGCGGCGCCTGGCCGCTGACGTCACGCAGCGCGCGTATGCGCCCGCCCGCCTGCTGGCTCCACGTCAGGCCTGTCGCCAGGATCACGACGCTGACGATGCTGAGCGCCACGCCCAGGAAGGCATGCCATTGGCGCCAGCCATTGCGCCCCCGCGCGCCCCGCTTCGGCAAGCCCGATTGGACGCCACGCGGCCACCACAGCACCACGCCCGTCACCAGCATCACCATCAGCCAGCTGGCCGCCAGCTCGATCATCCAGCGCCAGCCATCGTTTTGCAGCAGGCGCGAATGCAGCTTTTTCGCCCAGTTGCCGAAGCGGTCACTGCTGGCCAGGCTGCCCAGTACGCGCGCGTCATAGGGATGCACATACACGATGATGGCTTGCGCGGGCAGGCCGAACTTCGGCCTGGGGGGCATGGCCGGCGCGGCATGTCCGCCATGGCCCGCATGCTCGTCCACGCCGCCGCCGGGCGGCGCGAACGCCACCTGCACCGCATCGTCCTGTTGAAACGGCGGCACCACGTGCAGCACTGCCCAGCCGCGCGGCGCCGCCCGCTCCGCTGCCGCCACGGCGGCGTCCAGCGGCAGCATGGACGCTTGCGGCGCCACATGGTCAAGGCGCTGGTACAGCCGTGCCTCGATCTGCGGCGTAAACACATACAAAATGCCCGTCAGGGTGGCCACCAGCGCAAATGGCGAGGCGATCAGCGCGGCCCAGAAGTGAATGCGCCAGTACAGGCTTTTACGCCGTGCAATGAGAAAAGTTGCGTCGTCCATGACCATCCTCACAGTGCGTTGAAGGTATAGCCCAGGCCCAGCATCACGCTGCGCGGCGCACCGGGCGTGTACTGGTTCTGTGTATTAGCCGCGTAACTGCCCGTGCCGGCATAGCTGCTGCTGGCCGAATCGGCATAGCGTTTATCGGCCAGGTTGCGCACCTGCGCCCACGCTTCCAGGCCGCGCGCAAGCTGGTAGCTGGCGCGCAGGTTCAGCAAGGCGTGGCCCTTGTACTCCACCGTGTTGGCATTGTTCATCCAGTAGCGGCCCTGGTGCACGACTTCGAGCGCCGCCCTGGCGCCGGCCACGGGCTTGTAGCCGATCTCGAACGAGGTGATGTCGCGCGGCGCCTGCGGCATGGCGCGGCCGCTGTAATCGAGGCTGGCGGACACCTGGTAGCGCAGGTAGCGGTGGCGCGCGATGGCCGTGGCGAAGCGCGCGTCGAACGGGCCGCTGTCGTAGTTCAGGCCCAGCTCCAGGCCTTCGCTGCGCGTGCGTCCCGCATTGCGGTTTTCGCTGTTGCCCGGCGAGAGCGTATAGCTGACGATGGTATCGCGCCCGTCGAGCCGGTACAGGGCCGTGTCGAGTTTCAAGCGGCCCTGCAGGAAGGCCCAGCGCAAGCCCAGTTCATAGTTGTTGTAGACGGACGGCTGCAGGTCGGCGATGCCCGTCTTGCCATATAGCTGGCTCACTTCGGGCGGCGTGAAGCCCTGGCTGACGTTTGCATACGCGCTGCCAGCATGACCAATGGCGTAGGTGGCGCCCAGCTTCGGGCTGACGTGGGAAAAGCTGCGCGACTCGTCGGGGGCGCCATAATTGACGCTGCCGCCGGGTGCCAGCTTGTTATGGTAATCGTAGCGGATGGCGTCCGAACGGCCGCCCAGCACCACGCGCATGCCCTCCAGCGGAGAAAATTCCCATTGCGCGAAGACAGCCGTGTTCAGAATGTCCGTCTGGTAATCGCGCACGCCCTGCGGATTGCTCGCATTGGCCAGCGTATAGCGCAGGTAGCGGCCCGTGGCGGCATCGCGCACGATGGACAGGTTGTCGCTGACAAAGGGATTGTCGCTCTTGTCCACGTACACACCAAAGATCAGGCGGGCGTTCAGCCACGCGAAATTCTGCTGGTGTTTCACGTCCAGCCCCAGCGAATCGACGTGGTTGTTATTGATGACACCCTTGCACAGCATACCCACACAACTGCCGATGGAATACGCAGGAATCTGCCCATGGTCATTCTTGCGGGTAAACACGGTGACGGTGCTCGTGCCATTGGCCGTCGTCTGCCCTTCCCACGCCAGATTCATGCGCGTGGTCTTGTCCTTGCGGTAGGTAAACGTGTTCAAACTCTTGCCGCGATTGTTGCGGTAATCGTTCTCGAACAGGCTGCCCGTCATGGCCGCATCGAGATCCGTGTGAACGATGGTGGCGCGCAGCTGCGAGGTGGGGCTGAGCGCATAGTCGGCGCGCAGCGAAAACGAATCCTTGTCGCCATAGCTGTACGCTTGCCAGTTGTCGCGCGAACGGCGCGAACTGTAGTGGGAAAAGCGCAGTCCCAACGGACCCCAGGTATCGCTGGCGGAGGTGTCGTAGCGGGTGAAGCCGGCCACGTTATCGCGCCGCACACCCACCTTGGCCGTCGGCGTCGCACTGGCGCCTGCCGTCAGAAAATTGACGGCGCCGCCGACGGCATTGCTGCCATACAGCGACGAAGCGGCGCCCTTCACCACTTCCACGCCGCTCGCCCCCGCCATGTTCATTTCATTGAGCGAGTTATGGTTGAAAACGCCCAGCGGGCGGATGGGAATGCCGTCTTCCAGGTACTGGTAGACGGCATTCGTGCCGATGGGCTGGCGGATGCTCATGCTGTGCTGCTCGTTGCCCAGGTCATTCCAGTACACGCCGGCGATGCGGTTGAGGATATCGCCCATGGTCTTGGGCTTGTCACGTTCCAGGGTTTTGGCATTGACGACGCCGATGGCCTGCGGCGTCTCGGACAGCCACGCTTGCGCGCGTGAGCCGGAAACGACGACGGTGTCGATGGCGTGATCAGTTTGGTCAAGTTGCTGCGCCTGCGCGCAGGGGTAAGCCAGGGTGATGGCCACGGCCAGCACCAACAGTTTCTTGTTCATGTGATTCTCGTATAAGTGTGCGGATGCGGCGCGTCACACCGCAAGGTGGACAGCGCCAACATTGAAAATGCAAAACTCAGACGAGGGCAGGCGGCGCGCGCGACTGCGCGGTGGACCAGATGAACAGTGGGGATGGGGACTGGTAGTACAGGGCCGGGAAAATCGCCGTGCCGCTGGCGAAGGGCAGCGGCAGCACGGGGTTGGAGGGCGGCAGGCCCACGGAACCCGCATGCGTGGAACAGAAGGCGCAATGCTCCATCTGCATGGCCTTGCCGCCAGACTTGCCATCGGCGGCACCATCATCGTCGACCTGGACAAGCTGGACAAAACGGATGCCGGCCACCGAGCAGATTTCCGCCCAGCCGGAGCCGGACTCCTGCTTGGCATTGGCGACGGCCTGGGAAATCGACGGCGCGAGCGCCGCCAGCAGGATCGCGAAACAGGCGATCCAGGCGGCAAAGCGGCGCGTGAACAAGGTCATTCCCATGGCCGAATTTTACCAGCGGCCACCTGGACTGGGTAGCGGAAAGCGGCTCAGGCGGCCGGGCAGGCAGCGTTGCCGTTGTCAAAAGCGCGCACCACGCCCGCCGCATCGGCGGCGATGCGGTTCACGGCACGGCGATGACCGAGCACCAGTTCATCGTAGCCTGCGCCCACTTTTTCATTGGCGATCGTGCGGCAAGTGAGCACCTTGTTGCTGGCCAGCTGGCGCACGCTCCACACGGCATCGATCAGCGCATACTGGCCCATCACGGACTCAAAACGCTGCACATTGGTGCTGATGCGGTATACGGGCAGGTTGTCCGGATGCGGCGTGCGGAACACATCGATGGCGCCCAGGTCGTTTGTCACGGCCGTAGACAGGGCCTGGCCGATCTCGCCGGCCAGCGGCCCCGCCCAGCGCTGCTGCTCCAACAATTCGATGCGTCCCGATGGCGCCGTCACGACAAACTGGTTGCGGCTCACCTGCTGCGGCACGCTGACGGCCAGCACCTCAACATAGTATTTCACGGGCTTGGCCGGCTGCGCGTCGGCGCCGCCGCCGAGCGTATAGAAATGCTCGGGTTGGGGCGTGGAGCAGGCGCCCAGCAGGACGGTCGCCAGCAGCGCGGCGAAGGTTGCAAGGACAGGCTTCATCATTTTTCATCTCCTTTTTTACCGCGGATCAGGGACTCGGGGTGACGCTCCAGGTAATCCGACAGGGCGTTGAGCGATTGCAGGGTTTGCGTCAGCTGCTGCAAGGCCTGGCGCACATCCGACTGCAGCGGCGAATCCTTTTGCAGCACCTGTTCGGCCGTGCCGAAGGTCTGTTTCGCCGCCGTCAAGGTATCGCGCATTTCCGGCACCACCTGGCCATCGAGCTGCTTGAACAGGGTATTGGCCTGCTTGATGGTGGCGTTCAGGTTGTTACCGATCTCCGCGTATGGCACCTGGTCGAGCTTGCGGGCGATGCTGGCGATCTGCGTCTGCAGTTCGTCGAGGGTATTCGGCACGGTGGGCACTTCCAGCGGATACTTGTTCAGCTCCAGCGCCACCTTCGGCGCTTTCGGGAAGAAGTCCAGCGCGATGTACAACTGGCTGGTGAGCAGGTTGCCCGTGCGTAGCTGGGCGCGCAAGCCACGGCTGACCATGCGTTCGAGCAGCTGGTGCCCAGCCGAGCCTTCCGCATCGTCGACGGCCGTCTTGAAGCGCATCCCCAGGCGGGCAGGATACAGATTGACGGTGACGGGCATGCGGAAGTTCTTCTTCACAGGGTCGAACTCGATACCCACCGAGCGCACCTCGCCCAGCACGATACCGCGAAAGTCCACCGTGGCGCCAGGCTGCAAGCCGCGCAGGGACTGGTCGAAATAGAACACGGTGGTAATGGCTTCACCATCGGGCTCGCGCATGGCGCTGGCCTCGTCGGCCGCCAAACGGAAATTGCTATCGGCCGGCGCGGGTTCCTCGGGCTTGCGGCCATTTTCCGCCTCGAAGGCGATGCCGCCCACCAGCATGGCGGCGAGCGACTGCGTGTTCAGCTTGAAGCCGTTGGAATCGAGGCGCACGTCGACGCCGCTGGCATGCCACCAGCGCGCATTCTTGCCGACAAACTGGTCATACGGCGCGTTCACGAAGACCGACATGGTGATGCCATTGCCATCCTTGTCCAGCGCGAAGCTGACCACCTTGCCCACGCGCAGGCGGTGGAAGAACAGGGGCGAACCCACGTCGACGGAACCGAGGGAGTCCGCATGCAGGGTGTACAGCTTGCCCTTCTGGTCGCCCGCCACGGCGGGCGGATTCTCCATGCCGATGAAATTGTCCTTCTTGGCTTCCGACTTGCCCGTGTCGACGCCGATGTAGGCGCCCGACAGCAAGGTGCCCAGGCCCGTCACGCCGCTCGCACCGATCTGCGGGCGCACTACCCAGAAGCGCGAATCTGCGGTGGCGAAGCGCCGCGCTTCCTTGCTCATGTCAATCGTCACCAGCACCTTGCTCAAGTCGTCGCCGAGGGTAATGGCGCGTACCTGGCCGATGTCGACATCCTTGTACTTGACCTTGGTCTTGCCCGGCTCCAGGCCTTCGGCGCTCTTGAAGCTGACCGTTACCGTCGGGCCCTGGTCAAGAATGGACTTAGCGGCCAGGCCGGCGCCGATCAGCGCGGCGAGCAGCGGAATGAGCCATACCAGCGACGGCAGCCAGCGGCTGCCCTGCTCCACATCGGGTTCCGGCAATGGACGGCCACCCGTTTCGGCAAGGCCGCCCGCTTCTTTGTCAGACATGCTGTTCTCCAATCACTGTATTGTTTCCGGTATTTGCCACCACCACGGGTTCTTCCTCGCCAGGCACCTGTCCGTCGACGGGATCCCAGATCAGGCGCGGGTCGAACTGCATCGCCGCCAGCATGGTCAGCACCACCACGGCGCCAAAGGCCAGCGCGCCGGGACCGGCCGTGATCACGGCCAGCGACTTGAAGCGCACCAGCGCCACCGTCAGGGTGACGACAAAGATGTCGAGCATGGACCAGCGGCCGATGAATTCGACCATGCGGTACAAGATGGTGCGCTGGCGCGGCCGCCAGCGCGAACGCCGCTGCGCCGTGAACGCCAGCAGCGCCAGCACGCCCAGCTTGAGCATGGGTACGACCACGCTGGCGATGAAAATGATGATGGCCAGGCCTTTCGAGCCGCTGGTCCAGAACAGCACCACGCCGCTCATGATGGTGTCATTTTGCGCGCCAAACAGCGTGTACGTGACCATCACGGGCAGCAGGTTGGCGGGAATGTAGAGGATCATGGCGGCGATCAGCAAGGCCCAGGTGCGGTTGACGCTATCCGGTTTGCGTACATGCAGGGCCGTGCCGCAGCGCACGCAGGCCAGGTGCTTGCCGTTGTCCAGGGGTGGCGCCACCAGGCCGCAGGCATGGCAGGGCAGCACCTTCTCGCCCGGTGCGAAGGCCTTGTAGCGGATGCCGGGCAGTGCTTGACGGGTCAGGTCGTCGCCCAGGTTCCACAAGGCCTTCGGATCGAACGAGACAACGATGGCCAGCATCAGGGTCAGCGCGCCAAACGCGAACAGCCCCGGTTGCGGCAGCACCGTGGCCAGGCTGGTCATCTTGACGACGGTAATCAGGATGCCGATCATCAGCACCTCCGTCATGCCCCACTCGCGCGCCGTCTGCACGGCGCGCAGCACGCGGTTAAAGCCGGGGACCTTGACGCCGCCACGCAGGCCCAGCGCCACATACAGCAGAGAGCCCAGTTCGATGGCCGGGAAGAGAATGGTAAACAGGAACACCATGGTCGCCACCACCTGCATCTGCTCGGACCACAGCACGCGGATGGAGCCGAGCAAGGTGGCGCTGGAGGTCAGGCCATTGACGTCGAGTTCGACGATGGGGAAGAACTGCGCGATCAGGAAGACCAGGGCGGCGCCCAGGGTCAACGCCACCACCTTGGTCAATTCGGCCGAGGCGCCCCGCGCGTGGGCGCCGCGGCCTGGCGCGGCGCGGTATAGCACCGAGCGGCAACGGATGCAGCGCGCCTTCTCGCGCGGACGCAACGGACGTTTGCGGTACAGCACGCCGCAGTCATGACAGCTAATCAGGTCGTATCGGTGCACAGTGTGAAGTTTGCCGGCGCGCAAGCGCGACTATCTCATGTCAATGCCAGCCATCATGACAGAGTTGGCATTTTCCTGCACCTCAGCACTATTTATTGTTGTGCACCTAACAATATCTCGACCGCCCGGCCAATTTGCAGCACTCTTTCATCCGCGCCGGCCAGACCGCAAATGCCCAACCCCACGGGCAGTTCACCGTCGGCATGGCAAGGCAGGGACAAGGCGCAACCGTCGAGGAAGTTGATCACGCTGGCGTTGCGCAGCACCAAGCCATTCGTGGCAAAGAAAGTGGCGTCGTCCGCTTCCAGGGGCGCGACTTCCGGCGCAAGAATAGCAACGCT
Source organism: Janthinobacterium lyxosi (assembly GCF_051380665.1). Lineage (NCBI taxonomy): Bacteria > Pseudomonadati > Pseudomonadota > Betaproteobacteria > Burkholderiales > Oxalobacteraceae > Janthinobacterium > Janthinobacterium lyxosi. The sequence continues at coordinate 59,778 of NZ_JBNYXM010000020.1, read as the reverse complement.
GGGCATCAGCCAGGCATCGAATGGCGCCAGGCGCCGCTGGGCGATGGCGATCAGGCGCGCACGCGCATCGAGCAAGTCGATGTAGTCGGCCGCGCCTTGCTGCTGGCCGCGGCGGATGCGCGCCGCCACGCGCTGGTCGTACTGGGCGCCCTTCTCTTCCAGCAACACCCTGTGCCAGTGCCAGGCTTCCGCCGCCACCAGGCCGCCGCCGCCATTCATCGTCGGCAGTTCCAGCAATTCAGGGAAATAGAACTGTTCCACCAGTGCGCCGGCTTGCCGCAGCTTGTCCAGCGCGGCGTCGAAAGCCTGCTGCACCTGCGGCGCCACGTGCGTACCGACGTAATCGGAAGTAAAACCGAAGCGCAGGCCTTTCAGTGCTGGCGCCTGGGCGCCGATGTCATGGCCCGACAGCGCTGCGTACAAAATGGCGCAGCAATCGACGCTGTGCGCGATGGGCCCGGCCGAGTCCAGGGAGCGCGACAAGGGCACCGTACCGGCCAGCGACACGGAAGCCGCCGTCGGCTTGAAGCCGGTCAGGCCGCAAAAGGCGGACGGGATGCGGATCGAGCCGCCCGTGTCCGTGCCAAGCGCGCCGGCCGCCATCGCAAAAGCCACCGTGACGGCACCGCCCGAGGTAGAGCCGCCCGCCACGCGTGCGCGGTCATGCGGATTACGCGGCGTGCCGTAATGGGGATTCAAGCCCAGGCCGGAGAATGCAAATTCACTCATGTTGGTGCGGCCCAGCAGGATGGCGCCGGCCGCGCGCAGACGCGCCACGGCGCCCGCATCGGCAACGGCGGGCGGCGCGTCGGCCAACGCCAGCGAGGCGGCGCTACTGACCTGCCCCCTGACGTCGAACAGGTCCTTGATCGAGATGGGTACGCCGGCCAGTGGCGAAGGCACCCAGCCGGCCGCGCGCGCAGCGTCGCTGGCACGCGCTTCCATCAGCGCCTGTTCGCCATCGAGGCTGACATAGGCATGGCCGCCCTGCGCCCGGTGCGCCTCGGCGCGCGCCAGCATGCGCTGCGTCAGTTCCACGCTGGTGATGCAGCCGGCGGCCAGGTCGGTCGCCAGTTCCCTTATCGTCCTCTTGCCAGTCAAATCCATGCTGCCTCCTCGATTTTCCAAGCATGCATCTTACCGGATGCAAGCGGCATAGTCGCCGCCTTGTCAAGCGGCCAGGAAGTCGAGCAGTGTCAAGGCGACGATCTTGCTGGCCTTGCGCAAGTCGTCCAGCGCCAGGCGCTCATCGGCCTTTTTTGCGTTCGATTCGGGCACCGTGCGCGGACCGGCGCCATACAGCACCGCCGGGATTCCCCGTTCGCCATACAGGCGCGCATCCGCATACAGGGGCGTACCGACGGCGGGAATCGTCTCGCCGAGGATGGCTTGCGCATTCTTTTGCAGGCTGCCGACCAGTTGCCCGGAGCCGGGCAAGGGGCGCAGCGCGTGCGACAGCAGCAGGCGGCGGATCTCGATGCGGATGCCAGGCTCGCCGCGCACGGCGTCCTCGATCAGCGCGCGCACCTGCGCCTCCACCGCCACCGGGTCTTCTTCGGGGATCATGCGGCGGTCCATCTTCATGACGACCTTGCCCGGCACCACATTGGTATTCGTGCCGCCGTCGATGCGGCCCACCAGCATGGTGGGCGAGTCGATGCCGGCCACTTTGGATTTGATCTTTTTCAGCTCCGGCAACTGGCCGTAGATGGCGTTGAGGATCTTGTTGGCCGCCTGCAGCGCATCATGGCCCGTCTCCGGCATGGAACCATGGCCCGACTTGCCGTGCACGGTGATTTCCAGCTGCAGGCAGGCGTTGTGCGCCGTGACGATGCCATAGCTGAAACCGGCGGCGATGACGAAATCGGGCTTCGTCAACTGCTGTTCCAGCAGCCAGCCCGGCCCCAGCAAGCCACCGAATTCCTCGTCGTAGGTAAAATGCAGTTCCAGTTGCCCTTTGAGCGGAATGCCCAGTGCCTCCAGCGCGCGCGCGGCAAATACATAGGTGGCGAAATCGCCTTTCGAGACGGCCGTCGCGCGGCCGTACATATAGCCGCCGTCGATCTGGCCGCCATACGGCGGATAGGTCCAGTTGTCGCCAGGCGGCACCACGTCGCCATGCGCATTCAGGGCCACCGTCGGCCCGCCTGCGCCGTAAGGTCGGCGCACGATCAGGTTGGTAATGCTCTGCATGCCGTACGCTTCCACCTGATCGTTTGGGACTGCGTGCTTTTCGGCGTTCCAGCCATACGCCTGCAGCAGCTGCGCCACCAGCTCCGCATGGGGCGCGTTGTTGCCGGGCGGCGTATCCGTCGGCTGCTGCACCACCTTCTGTAAAAATGCGACTTCCTCGTCGAAGTGATCGTCGATCCAGGCCGTGATCCGTTCTGCGTGCGTTGTCATTTTGCTCCTTGCATGGTCTGTTGCAGCCAGGCGCCCAGTTCACTGCGCTCGGCGTCGGTCATGTTGGTCAGGTTGCCGATCGGCATGGCTTTGAGCTCGATGGCCTGCTTGTAGATTTGCGCCGCGTGCTGGCGAATTTCGCCTTCATTATCCAGCATCATGCCGGCCGGCGCCGTGGCGAAACCGGGCTGCGTGGGCCGGACCGAATGGCAGGTGGCGCAGCGCTGGGCGATGATGGCATGCACGCTCTTGAACTGCGCGGCCGGGTCCAGCGCAGGCGCAGCCGCCATGGCCACGGGCGCTTTCGGCGCGATGGCCACGGCCACGCCCAACAGCAGGGCCACGCCGATGGCCGGATAGCGCCACTCGACCCGGCCCTTGTGGCGCAGGTTGAAGAAGTGGCGAATGAAGACGCCAGCCGCCATGATCAGCGCCAGCACCAGCCACGCATGATCATTCCGATAGGTCATCGCGTAGTGGTTGCTGATCATGATGAACAGCACGGGCAAGGTAAAATAATTGTTATGCACACTGCGCTGCTTGGCCTTCAAGCCGTATTTGGGGTCGGGCAGCTTGCCGGCCGCCATGGCTTCGACCATCTTGCGCTGGCCGGGAATGATCAGCATCAGCACATTGGCCACCATAATGGTGCCGATCATGGCGCCCACGTGGATATAGGCGGCGCGTCCGCTCAACAAATGCGTGAGCACATACGCGGCGCCGACGATCAGCGCGAACACCGTCACGCCGAACCACAGTTCATGTTTGGCCAGCGGGGAACGGCACAGCAGGTCGTACACGGTCCAGCCGATGACGAGGGTGGCGATGCCGATGCCGACGGCCTGGCCGCTGGACAGATCGGCCACGGATTTGTCGATCATCATGGCCTGCGCATTGAAGTAATACGCGATGGTGAGCAGCGCAAAGCCGGACAGCCAGGTCGAATATGCTTCCCACTTGAACCAGTGCAGTTCCTTCGGCAGTTCCGCGGGCGCCACCAGGTATTTTTGCGGGTTATAAAAGCCGCCGCCATGCACGGCCCACAATTCTCCCGCCACGCCCTTCTGCGCCAGCTCGGAGCCGGGCGCGGGCGGACGTATCGAGTTGTCGAGCCAGACAAAATAAAAGGAAGCACCGATCCAGGCGATGCCCGTGATGACGTGCAGCCAGCGGACGATCAGGTTCAGCCACTCCAGGCCGTACGGAATCAGGTAGGCAAATACTTCCATAAATTTCCTCTAGTCAGACCGAACCCATATTCGTGCCAATCTACACAAGATAAACGGATTTACCGCCCATCACATGAAAAATATCGTATATTTGACATATTCAAATCGATATACAACAGAGCCGCCGCCACATGTCCAGCCTGCCGCAACACCTCGACCTGCACCTGATCCGCATCCTCTACCTGCTGCTGGTGGAAAAGAATGTCTCGCGCGTGGCACTGAAACTCAATCAGCCGCAGCCTTCGATTTCCGCCTCGCTGCGCAAGCTGCGCGAATTGACGGGCGACCCGCTGCTGGTGCGCGGCGCGCGCGGCATGGTGCCGACCCAGCATGGCGAAAGCCTGCTCAATCCGGCCAAGCGCATCCTCGACCAGACGGAGAGCCTGTTCGTCAAGAAGACGCCGTTCGTGGCGCAGGAAGAGGCGCGTACCTTCCATATCGCCGCGCCCGACTACCTGGACAGCCAGTTCCTGCCCAACGTGGTAGCCCTGCTGCGCCGCGGTTCACCGAAAAGCCGCGTCGTGCTGCATAGCCTGGGGCCGGGCATCGACCATATCCGCCAACTCTCCGATGGTGGCCTGGACCTGGTCATCGCCAACTGGGACGAGCCGCCCGCGCATCTGCATATCTCGAAACTGTTTGAAGACCCCATCATCTGCGCCATGCATGCGGAAAACGCCTATGCGCGGCGCACGGCCAGCGACGCCATGACGCTCGACGATTATCTGAGCCTGCCCCACGTGGCACCGTCGCAGATGATGCCTGGCTACCACGGCGTGATCGATTCCTTCCTCGAACGGCAAAACCTGCAACGCAACGTGGTGGTGGAATCGGCGTATTTCGGCCTGATCCCCTACATGCTGACGCAGACGGACCTGGTACTCACCACGGGCCGGCAGTTCATGCGCTTCTATGAAAAAACCCTGCCGCTGAAAACGTATACCGTGCCATTGAAATTCCCGCCGATGCGCTTTTACCAGCTGTGGCACCAACGCGTGCACCAGGCGCCCGAACACAAATGGCTGCGCGACCAGGTCAGCGCGGCTGCCAAGGCGCTGGTACAGCGATAGCCGCTATCAGCACGCGCATATAATGGATGCAGGAACGGGGCGCTATCATCACCGCTTGCATGATCGGAAAACCATGACCACCCTTTCAGACCTGAACGCCAACAGCCACGCCGGCTTCATCGAGCAGCTGCACGGCATCTATGAACACTCGCCCTGGATCGCCCAGCGCGCGGCCCCCGCCCGGCCGTTTGCCAGCCTGACGGCACTCAAGGCGGAACTGCAGCGCGTGCTGGCGCAAGCCTCGTCCGAAGAGCAGCTGGGACTGATACGCGCTCACCCGGAGCTGGCCGGCAAGGCCGCCATCGCGGGACAGCTGACGGCGGAATCGACGCGCGAGCAGGCCAAGTCCGGCCTGAACCTGTGCAGTGCCGACGAATTCGCCACCCTGCAACGCCTCAATAGCGAGTACAACGCCAAGTTCGGCTTTCCCTTCATCCTGGCCGTCAAGGGCCCGACGGGCGAAGGCTTGACGCGCCAGGACATCATCGCCACGTTTGCGCGGCGCCTGAAAAACCGCCATGCCGATGAACTGGCCGAATCGCTGCGGCAGATCAAGCGCATCGCCGAACTGCGCCTGAACGACCTGTTCGACGTGCGCCTGGACTTCGGCCCGGCCATCATGCAGCACGCGGAAACCCTGGCCGGCTGGAGCGATAGCGACTACAACCTGACCTGCGCCTACCTGACGCCAGCCCACCAGAAAACGGCAGCGCAGCTGGCCGACTGGATGCGGGAGGCTGGCATGCAGGTACACATCGACGCCGTCGGCAATGTCGTCGGCCGCTATCTGTCCGACGCGCCAGGCGCAAAGACGCTGATGACGGGATCGCATTACGACACGGTACGCAACGGCGGCAAGTACGACGGCCGCCTGGGCATCGTGCTGCCGATCGCCGTCGTGCGCCATCTGCATGAGCGGGGTGAAAAGCTGCCCTTCCACGTCGAGATTGTCGGCTTCGCCGAGGAGGAAGGCGTGCGTTTCAAGAGCACGTTTTTGGGCAGCACGGCCGTCACGGGCAAGTTCGACGTGTCGCTGCTGGAACAGGTTGACGCGGATGGCGTGAGCATGCGCGAGGCGCTGGTTGCCGCCGGTCACGAGGCGAGCGCCATCGGTGCCATTGCGCGCGATCCGGCCGATCTGCTCGGCTATGTGGAAGTACACATCGAACAAGGCCCCGTGCTGCTGGAGCGCGACCTGCCGCTGGGGATCGTCACGGCGATTGCCGGCAGCTCGCGCTACCTGGTCAATCTTGGCGGCGTGGCCAGCCATGCAGGCACCACGCCCATGACCATGCGCAAGGACGCGGCCAGCGCGGCGGCCGAAATCATCCTGCTGGTGGAACAGCGCTGCAACCAGGGCGTAGCGCTGGTGGGCACCGTGGGGCAGCTGCACGTGCCCAACGGTTCCGTCAACGTGATCGCCGGCGCCTGCATCCTGTCGCTCGACATCCGCGCCGCCGTTGATGCCGTGCGCCAGGCGGCCGTCGACGATATTTTGGATGGCATCGCCGCCATCTGCGCGCGGCGCCAGATCGACTATCAGCTGGAGCTGCTGCTGTCGGCGCGTGCGGCGCCGTGCGCGCCGTGGCTGATGGCGCAACTGGCCCAGGCAGTGGAATCGGTGGGCATCGAACCATACGCGCTGCTGTCGGGCGCCGGCCACGATGCCATGGCCATGGCCGCCATCACCGACGTGGCCATGCTGTTTACGCGCTGCGGCAATGGCGGCATCAGCCACAATCCGCTGGAAACCATGACGGCCGACGACGCCGATATCGCGGCGCGCGCGCTGCTGGCGTTCCTGCGCGATTTCCAGCCCGAGCCCAAAGACTAAGAGTCTATCCCAGCAGGGAGCGTCTTCTGTCGCCAGCGCGTCAGTTGCTCGGCCACCTGCGCGATCAGCGGTGCCCAACCGCCTGGCGCAGGCTGGTGGAACAGGCGCATTGCGCGATACCAGGGACTATCGCTGCGCCCCGCCAGCCAGCGCCAGTCGGGCCGGTAGTGCGGCAGCAGCAGCCAGCACGGCGTACCCAACGCGCCCGCCAGGTGCGCCACGGCCGTATCGACGCTGATCACCAGGTCCAGGTTGGCGATCAGCGCCGCCGTATCGGCCATGTCGCCCAGCGCCGCGCCGCCGCCGACCAGGGCCAGTGACGCCGAAGTGTCATCCTCGCCGGCGCCCTTCTGCAAGCTGACAAACTGCACGCCGGCCACCGCTCCCAGCGGCGCCAGCGTGTCGAGCGCCGCCAGCGAACGCTCGCCATCGTTTTCAAATGCAGGATTGCCTTTCCAGGCCAGGCCCACGCGCAGCGGCGCGGGCGGCAAGCGCGCGGTCCAGGCGGCCACGGCGCGCGCATCCGCGTGCAGATACGGCACGTTCGACGGTATCGTTTCCAGGACCGTACCGCACAGGCCGGGAACGCTCAGCAGGGCGACCCAATAATCGCGTCCGCCCTGCGCGACCGCCTCGCCGATGGCCTGCACCTCGTCGATGCCAGGCACGGTCTGCAGCAGCGCCTTGAGCGGCGCATGGCACAGTAGCGACACGCTGGCCGCGCCCAAATCGCGCAGCAAGGGCACGTAGCGGCACAGCAGCAGCATATCGCCCATGCCCGCTTCGGGGCAGATCAGCAGCGACTTGCCGGCCAGCGACTCTCCCTGCCAGCGCGGGAAGTGGAAGTAGTCGCCAAACGCGGACGGTTGCGGCCGCGCTTCGAGCATTTTCCAGCCTTCTGCCAGGCGGCCCTGGCGCAGCAGCAGGTAGGCGAGGTTGTAGCGCGCGTTCGCGTAGGCCGGTTCGAGTTCCATGGCACGGCGGTAGCAGCGCTCCGCCTGTGTTTCGCGCTGCAGGCTGGCCTGCAGCACGCCCAGGTTGGACCAGGCAGAAGACCGTTCGGGCTCCAGCGCCAGCACGCGGCGCTGGATTTGCTCGGCTTCGTCCATGCGACGCATCCGCAGCAGCAGCGCGCCCAGGTTCTGCAGCAGATGCGTATCGTCGGGCATTTGCGCCAGTGCGCGCAGGTACAAGGCCACGGCGTGCTCCAGCGCGCCCTCCTGTTCCCGCATCCAGGCCAGGTTGGCCAGGGCAAACGCGTTGCCGGGGTCAAGTACCAGCGCCTGCTGGAAAGACGCCTGCGCGCCCGCCGCGTCGCCCATGGACAGCAGTTCGCCGCCACGCGCGGCATGCAGCGCGGCCGGGTGCCGCTCGGTATCGGTATCGGAAATGCTCATCGCTGGGCCGCCTGTTGTCGCAAGGCTCCCAGCATAGCACCGCCGCGCAGCGACAGCTAGACGGCCACGGCCCGCTCCAGCATCGCGTGCAACAGCACATTGCAGCCCGCTGCCAGGTGCTCAGGCTTGGCATCCTCGATTTCATTGTGACTGATGCCATCCTTGCACGGCACGAAGATCATGCCGGCCGGCGCCAATCTGGCCGCATAGATGGCGTCGTGGCCGGCGCCGGACACCACGTCCATCACGGAGTAGCCGAGTTTTTCAGTCGCATTGCGCACGGCGCCAACGCAATCGGGGTGGAACGGGCATGGCGGGTAATAGGAAACCCGTTCAAGAGATATATCCAGTCCCGTACCGGTGCGCGTGGCATCGATGAAGGCCGTGATTTCGCCATGCATGGTGTTGAGCAGTTCATCGTTCACATTGCGCAGGTCGATGCTGAATTTGACTTCCCCTGGGATCACGTTGCGGCTGTTCGGGAACACCTGCACCATGCCCACCGTGCCGCGGCCATATGGCGGATAGCGGTTGGCGATGGCAACCACTTCCTGCATGATCGTGGTGGCCACCTGCAGCGCGTCCTTGCGCAGTCCCATGGGCGTGGGTCCCGCATGCGCCTCCATGCCCGTCACGACGCAGTCGTACCACGACAGCCCCATCACGGCAGGTACCACGCCGATCACCTTGTCCGCGTCTTCCAGCACGGGCCCCTGCTCGATATGCGTTTCAAAGTAGGCGCCGATGGGATGCTCGCCTGGCACCTGCTCGCCCTTGTATCCGATGCGCGCCAGTTCCTCGCCCACCGTCTTGCCCTCCGTGTCCCTGGCCGCATACGCGGTTTCGAGCGAGAAGGCGCCGCAGAATACGCCGGACCCCATCATCACGGGCACGAAGCGCGAGCCTTCCTCGTTGGTCCAGAAGGCCACTTCGATGGGCGCCTGCGTCTTGATTTTCAAGTCGTTCAGAGTGCGCACCACTTCCAGGCCCGCCAGCACGCCGTAATTGCCATCGAACTTGCCGCCCGTGGGTTGCGTGTCGATATGGCTGCCCGTCATCACGGGCGGCAGGGCATTGTCGGTACCGTCGCGGCGCATGAAGACATTGCCGATCTGGTCGATGGTGATGCTCATGCCGGCCTCGCGGCCCCAGCGCACCACCAGGTCGCGCCCCTGCTTGTCCAGGTCCGTCAGGGCCAGGCGCTTGACGCCACCCTTCACTGTCGCGCCGATCTGCGCCAGTTCCATCAGGGCCACCCACAATCGTTCGCCATTGATGCGTAGATCATCCCGTAGATCATCCATTATTGTCTCCTGACTTCATGCGGTGGTGGCGGAAAAGGCAGGCCGTTCGATATAGCGTCCGGCCCCTTCGACGGCCGTCAGTTCGCCCTGGTGGAAGACCACCTTGCCGGCGGCTATCGTGGTGCGGGGGATGCCGCGCACGGTGCGCCCTTCGAAGACATTGAAGCCCCCTTTGGCGAACTGCGTGGCGGCGGAAATGGTGCGCGTGCCATGCGGGTCCCACAGCACAATGTCGGCATCGCTGCCCACGGCGATGACGCCCTTGCGTGGATACATATTGAATATCTGCGCCGCATTGGTGGAGCTAACCTTGACGAATTCGGAGGGCGTGAGCATGCCCGGATTGACGCCCGCATCCCACACCACGGCCATGCGTTCCTCGACGCCGCCACAGCCGTTCGGGATGCGCGTGAAGTCGTCCTTGCCCGCCGCCTTCTGTTCGGCGCAAAAGGTACAGTGGTCGGTGGCCGTCGTGTGCAGGTTGCCGCTCTGCAGGCCATGCCACAAGGCCGCTTGATGGTGCTTGCCGCGGAACGGCGGGCTCATGACGTGGCCTGCCACGTAATCGAAATCATCGCTCTGGTAGACGCTGTCGTCGATCACCAGGTGGCCCGCCAGCGCTTCGCCATACACGCGCTGGCCATTCGCGCGCGCCCGCGTGATGGCGTCGAGCGACTCGGCGCACGAGACGTGCACGATGTATACGGGGGTATTGAGGACATTGGCGATCGCAATGGCGCGGTTGGCCGCCTCGGCCTCCACGGCCGGCGGGCGCGACCGCGGATGCGCCTGCGGCCCGGTAATTCCCTTCTTGAGCAAGGCTTGCTGCAATTGAAAAACCAGTTCGCCATTCTCCGCATGCACGGTGGGCAGCGCCCCCAGTTCCAGCGACCGGCTGAAGCTTTTCACCAGCGTTTCATCGTCGGCCATGATGGCGTTCTTGTAGGCCATGAAGTGCTTGAAGCTGTTCACGCCATGTTCGCGCACGAGGATGCCCATCTCTTCATGTACCTGCTCGCTCCACCAGGTAATCGCCACGTGGAAGGTGTAGTCGCCGGCCGCCTTGGCCGACCACTCGCGCCACTGGTAATACGCCTCGATCAAGGATTGCTTGGGTGCGGGAATGACGAAATCCATGATGGTGGTGGTGCCGCCCGCCAATCCCGCCGCCGTGCCCGTGAAAAAATCGTCGGACGTCACGGTGCCCATGAAGGGCAGATTCATATGCGTGTGGGTGTCTATCCCGCCCGGCATCACGTACAGGCCGCCCGCGTCGATCACGGTGGCACCGGCCGGCACCGGCAAGTTCTCGCCGACGGCGGCGATGATATCGCCCTCAATCAGCACATCGGCGCGGAAGGCGCGGTCGGCGTTGACGACGGTACCGCCACGTATCAGTGTAGTCATCTTGTCTCCTTCTCGAAAAGATCAGGACTGCGGCGCCTGCTGCACGTGCGCCACGGCCTTACCCTTCATCATGACGCCGTAGACGACTGCGGCGATGGCCACACCCACGAACCAGGCGTAGGTGTAGATGGTTTTAAAGCCTTCGGCCACGCCGGGAAACGCCGTGGGAAAGGCCGCGTTCAAAAAGCCCGGGAGATTCGGCAGCACGGCGATGACAAAGGCGATCAAGGCTGCCATATTCCAGCCATTGCCATACGAGTAGATGCCATCGTCGCGGTACAGCTGCTTGACGTCGAGCTGCGTCTTGCGCACAAAGTAGTAGTCGACGATGAGGATGCCGGCGATGGGACCCAGCAGTGCCGAGTAGCCGATCAGCCACGTGAAGATATAGCCCTGCGTCGATTCGAGCACCTTCCACGGCATCATGACGATGGCGATGAAGGCCGTGATGTAGCCGCCCATCTTGTACGAAATCTGCTTCGGTGCCAGCGAGGAAAAGTCGTAGGCCGGGCCCACCAGGTTGGCCGCCAGGTTGACGCTGACCGTGTCGATCAGCAGGATGATCAGGGCGATCAGCACGGCGGCGCCCGTCATGCGGCTGGCCAGGTCGACGGGGTCCCAGATGGCCTTGCCGTACATGACGACGGAGCCGGCAGTGACGATGACAGCCAGCATGGCCAGCAATCCCATGGGCACGGGCAAGCCGATGGACTGGCCGATCACTTGGTCGCGCTGGCTCTTGGCAAAGCGCGTGAAGTCGGGGATGTTCAAGGCAAGGGTGGCCCAGAAGCCCACCATGGCTGTCAACGATGGCCAGAAGACGCTCCAGAACTGGCCCGCCTTTTTACCACCGGGGATGAATTGCGATGGCTGGTCCAGCAGGCTGGCCACGCCGCCGGCCTTGCTGTGCACCCAGTACAGCAGCACGAAGCAGATGAGGATTTTCAGCGGCGCCGTGTACGTTTCCAGTTTGCGGATCGACTCCATGCCATGCAGGATGTAATAGAACTGGATGGCCCAGAAAGCCAGGAAGCACAGCAACTGGCTGCCGTTGATGCCCAGGCCAGCGATCTTCTCGCCGCCCAGCTCATGGCCCACCAGCACGCCCATCAGGGTGTAGATCATCTGCCCGCCAAACCAAGTCTGGATACCATACCAGCCGCAGGCGACGATGGCGCGCATCAGGGCCGGCAAGCGCGCGCCCATGGTGCCGAACGAGGCGCGCGCCAGCACGGCATACGGGATGCCGTACTTGGTGCCCGCATGGCCGATCAAGAGCATGGGCAAGAGCACGATGGCGTTGGCGAGAAATACCGTAAGCACGGCCTGGTAACCGGACATGCCGCTGTCGATCAGGCTGGCCGACAGGGTGTAGGCGGGAATGCACATCACCATGCCGACCCACAGCGCGGCGAAGTGATACCAGCGCCAGGTGCGCTGCGCCGCAGTGGTGGGCGCCAGGTCTTCATTCCAGAGTTGCGTGTTGCCTGAATAGTCGTGGTTCACAGGTATGCTCCATCGGTTGGGAGGGGATCGGTTTTATAGAAACGGCTCGACTTTTAAGTCAATCTAGCTTACCGCAAAGGCCGGCCGCCGTTTACAAAATAAACACACGCAAGATACATGCCTTGATGCGTGCCCTATGCCGTCTCCACCAACGCATGCGGGTTGCGCGGATCCTGCGTCCAGTTCATGTACGGCCTGCCCGTGGTCTGCGGCACCATCGTGATGCAGCCCTGCACCGGACAGGTGATTTCGCACAGATTGCAGCCCACGCATTCCTCCTTGATCACCTCATACGTGCGCATGCCTGCAGCGTCGATCAGTTGCGCAATCGACTGGTGCGACGTGTCTTCGCAGGCCACATAGCACTTGCCGCACTTGATGCAGTCGTCCTGGTTGATGTGCGCGATGACCTGGTAATTCATGTCCAGATATTTCCAGTCCGTCGTGTTGGCCACGGCCTTGCCGGAAAAGTCGCTGATACGCTCATAGGCCTTCTCATCCATCCAGCGCGACAAGCCATCCTTCATTTCTTCGACGATGCGAAAACCATGCAGCATGGCCGCCGTGCAGACCTGCACGCAGCCGGCGCCCAATGCGATGAATTCGGCCGCGTCGCGCCAGTTGCCAATGCCGCCGATGCCGGAAATGGGCAAACCGCGCGTCTGCGGATCGCGGGCGATTTCCGCCACCATGTTCAGGGCGATCGGCTTGACGGCAGACCCGCAATAGCCGCCGTGCGTGCTGGCGCCGCCCACGATGGGCAGGGCCACCATGCGGTCCAGGTCCAGCGAGGTGATCGAGTTGATGGTGTTGATCAGCGAGACGGCGTCCGCGCCGCCCGCCTTGGCCGCGCGCGCCGGCATGCGCACGTCCGTGATGTTGGGTGTGAGCTTGACGATGACGGGCAGACGGCTGTGCTTCTTGCACCAGGCAGTGACCATCTGCACATACTCGGGCACCTGGCCCACGGCCGCGCCCATGCCCCGCTCCGGCATGCCGTGCGGGCAGCCGAAATTGAGTTCGATACCATCGGCACCCGTCGCCTCGACCTTGGGCAGGATGTCGGCCCAGTAGTGCTCTTCGCAGGGCAACATCAGGGAGACGATCATGGCGCGGTCCGGCCAGTCCTTTTTCACCTGCGTGATTTCGCGCAGATTGATTTCCAGAGAACGGTCGGTAATGAGTTCGATGTTATTGAAGCCGACCACTTCGCGGTTCTTGCCATACAGGGCCGAGTAGCGCGACGAGACGTTGACGGCGGCCGGGTCTTCGCCCAGGGTTTTCCACACGACGCCGCCCCACCCCGCTTCGAAGGCGCGCACCACGTTATAGGCCTTGTCGGTCGGCGGTGCGGACGCCAGCCAGAAGGGATTCGGCGCCTTGATGCCGCAAAATTCGATGCTGAGATCAGCCATTATGCAGCCTCCACTTTGGAAAGAAGATCGTGATGGATGGCCAGTGCGGCCAGCTTGCCATGCTGGACGGCTTGCACCGTCAAGTCCTGCCCCGGCGCCACGCAATCACCGCCCGCATAGATGCCCGGCAGCACCGTGCGAAAGCCCGTGTCGACGGCGATCTTGTCGCCTTCGCGTTTCAGCAACGACGCCATCGGGTCATGCAGCACTTCGATGTCGAGGCTCTGGCCGATGGCCTTGAAGATGGCGTCGGCCGCCACGTCGAACGTTTCACCCGTGCCCGCCAGGCGTGAACCCTGCATGTGCGTTTTCTCGAAGCGCATGCCGGCCACCTTGCCGGCAGTATCGAGCAGCACCTGCTGCGGCTGGGCCCACGTCAGCATGCGCACCTGGTTGGCCTTGGCGATCTCCTGTTCATGGTGGGTGGCCGTCATGGCGTCGAAACCGCGCCGGTACACCAAGGTGACTTCCTCGGCGCCCAAACGCTGGATTTGCACCGCCATGTCGATGGCCGTATTGCCGGCGCCGATGACGATGGCGCGTTTCGGCACGGGCAGCGCGGCCAGGTCGTCCGCCTGGCGCAGCGCGCTGATATAGTCGACGGCGGCCAGCAGGCCAGGGGCATCCTCGCCCGTCAGGCCCAGCTTGCGGCTGGCGCCCAGGCCCAGGCCCAGGAAGACGGCGTCATACTGCGCGTGCAAGTCGCGCAGCTGCAGGTTCTCGCCCAGCGCCTGGCAACATCGGACCTCGATGCCGCCTATCTGCAGCAGGAAGTCGATTTCCTTTTGCGCGAAATCGTCTGTCAGCTTGTACTTGGCGATGCCGTATTCATTCAAGCCGCCCGCCTTGTCTTCCTTTTCAAAGATCACCACGTGGTGGCCCAGCATGGCCAGACGGTGCGCGCAGGACAGTCCCGCCGGTCCCGCGCCGACGATGGCAATCGTTTTGCCGGTGGCGGCGGCGCGCTGGAACGGGTGCTGCGCGAAATGCATGTGATCGACCGCGTAGCGCTGCAGCAGGCCGATTTTCACCGGCTGGCCTTCCCCATCGTGATTACGCACGCAGACATCTTCGCACAGGATTTCCGTGGGACAGACGCGGGCGCAGCTGCCGCCCAGGATGTTCTGTTTCAGGATGCCGGCGGCGGCGCCGTTGATGTTCTTGTCGTGGATGTTGCGGATGAAGCTGGCCACGTCGATTTCCGACGGACAGATGCGGCTGCACGGCGCGTCGTAGCAATACAGGCAGCGGGCGCTTTCGATGGCCGCCTGGCGCGCCGTCAGGGGCGGCGCCAGGTCCGTGAAATGGCCCGCCAGTTCCTCGTTGGGCAGGGCGGGATGCGGCAAATAGTTCAGGGACTCGATCATCGCGTTTTCCTTCTTTGAGCCTGCAGTGGATTTTTAGTTCGAAACCGTCACTTCATCTGGGGAAAAGCAAATTCCACACCAGCGCTTGCCGTGTTCGGCCAGCGCTGCATCACGGCCTTGTGGCGGGTGTAGAAGCGCACGCCTTCGGGACCATACGCGTGGTGGTCGCCGAACATGCTGCGCTTCCAGCCGCCAAAGCTGTTGAAGGCCATCGGCACGGGCAAGGGGATGTTGACGCCCACCATGCCGACCTGGATCTGGCGCACGAATTCGCGCGCCACGCCGCCGTCGCGCGTGTAGATGGCCACGCCGTTGCCATACTCGTTGGCGTTGATCAGCTCCACCGCATGCACCACGTCAGGACAGCGCAACACGCACAGCACGGGGCCGAAAATCTCTTCCTTGTAGATGCTCATGTCGCGCGTCACATGGTCGAACAAGGTACCGCCGACAAAGAAACCGTTCTCGCGGCCCGGCACCACATGGTTGCGGCCATCGACCACTAAAGTCGCGCCCTGCTCCACGCCAGAGGCGATGAGTTTTTCGATACGCTGCTTGGCGGCCAGCGAGACGACCGGTCCCATTTCCGCACCATCCGCCATGCCGTCGCGCACTTTCAGTGCAGCCGTGCGCGTTGCCAGTGCATCGATCAATTTGTCGCCCGCGTCACCCACGGCCACCACCACCGAGATGGCCATGCAGCGCTCGCCCGCCGAACCGTAGGCCGCGCCGATCAGCGCATCGACCGTCATCTCCATGTCCGCGTCGGGCATCACCACCATGTGATTCTTCGCGCCACCCAGGGCTTGCACGCGCTTGCCACTGGCGCTGCCGCGCGCATAGATGTATTCGGCGATCGGCGTCGAACCGACAAAGCTGATCGCCTGCACCACGGGGTGATCGAGCAAGGCGTCGACCGTCACCTTGTCTCCCTGTACCACGTTGAAGACGCCGTCGGGCAAGCCAGCTTCTTTCAGCAATTTCGCGTGCAGCAAGGAGGCCGACGGATCGCGCTCGGACGGTTTCAAGACGAAGGTATTGCCGCAGGCGATGGCAACAGGGAACATCCACATCGGCACCATCACAGGGAAGTTGAATGGCGTGATGCCGGCCACCACGCCCAGCGCCTGGCGCATGGACCAGGCGTCGATGCCGCGCGAAATCTGGTCGGTGAATTCGCCTTTCAGCAGCTGCGGAATGCCGACGGCAAACTCCACCATCTCGATGCCGCGCGCCACCTCGCCCTGCGCATCGGCAAAGGTCTTGCCATGCTCGCGCGTGAGCATGGCGGCAAAGTCGTCCGTGTGCTGCTGGCACAGCTGCAGGTAACGGAACAGGACACGGGCGCGGCTCAACGGCGGCGTGGCCGACCATGCGGGAAAGGCGGCGGCCGCGGCCTGCACGGCAGAGTCCACTTCTTCGCTGGTGCCCAGCGCGACCCTGGCGACGGGTTCGCCGATGGCAGGGTTGTAGACATCGCCGTAACGGCCACTCCGGGTGTCGACTTTAGCGCCGTTGATGAAGTGGGTGATGGTGTCGAGAGTGTTCATGGTGTTCCTTAGTCGAGATTTTTTAATACCTTGGCCAGCTTGCCAAACAGCTCGTCGACATGCTGTTTTTCCAACACCAGCGGCGGCGACAGGGCGATGATGTCGCCCGTCGTGCGTATCAGCACGCCGTCGGCGAAGGCCTGCTTGAAGGCGTTGAAGGCGCGCGCGCCCGGTTTGCCGGCGATGGGCTCGAGCTCGATGCCGGCGATCAGGCCGATGCTGCGCAAGTCGATCACGTGCGGCAAGCCTTTCAGGGAATGCACGGCGTCGCTCCAATACGCCTGCATGCTTTTCGCGTGGCCCAGGATGTCCTGTTCCTCGAACACTTGCAGGGTGGCCAGCGAGGCGGCGCAGGCGAGCGGGTGGCCGGAATACGTGTAGCCGTGGAACAGCTCGATGCCCGGTGGCGCATCCATGAAGGCGTCGTGGATATACTTTTTGCTGAACACGGCGCCCATCGGTACCATGCCGTTGGTCAGGCCCTTGGCCGTCGTCATCAGGTCCGGTTCGACGTCGAAATAATCGGCGGCAAACGGCGTCGTCATACGACCGAAACCCGTGATCACTTCATCGAAGATCAGCAGGATGCCATGCTTGGTACACAGCTCGCGCAGGCGTTTCAGATAGCCTTTCGGCGGGATCAGCACGCCCGTGGAACCGGCCACCGGTTCGACGATGACGGCGGCAATCGTCGAGGCGTCGTGCAGGGCGACGATGCGTTCGAGTTCATCGGCCAGGTGAGTGCCGTATTCGGGCTCGCCCACCGTGTAGGCGTTTTTGTCCAGGTTGTGCGTGTGCGGCAGGTGGTCCACGCCTGGCAGCAAGGGGCCGAAGGTCTTGCGGTTGCCGCCGATGCCGCCCACGGAAATGCCGCCGAAGCCCACGCCGTGATAACCGCGTTCGCGGCCGATCAGGCGCGTGCGTGCGCCCTCGCCGCGCGCCCTGTGGTAGGCCAGCGCCATCTTCAGGGCCGTGTCGACGGCCTCGGAGCCGGAGTTGGTGTAGAAAACGTGGCCGAACTTGTGGCCCGTGTAGTCCATCAGTTTTTCCGCCAGGTCGAAGGCGGCCGGATGGCCCATCTGGAAGGTGGGCGCGAAGTCGAGCTGACCGACCATTTCGCGGATGGCGCCGACGATCTGCGGCTGCGCATGGCCGCACGGCACGCACCACAGGCCGGCCGTGCCATCGAGGATGGCGTTGCCATCGACGTCCTTGTAATACATGCCTTCGGCCGAGACCAGCAGGCGCGGATGGGCCTTGAAATCGCGGTTGTTGGTAAACGGCATCCAGAATGCCGACATAGATTCTGGCCTGGTTTCGTTCATGACCTTCTCCTTGGGATGGGCTGGCGCGGGGCCAGGATCGTTTTTGACGAAGCGTAAAATAATTTACCAGTTGGCAAAAAGCTGATGTAATAATAGACAGGCCACCCCAAATGGCACAGATACACAAACGGCAAAGTGTCCCAACCGTACAGGTCAAAAAACCACTACAGTTTTGTGCAAGGCAGCATAAGGAGCCACCGTGAAGCACAGCGACAGCACAGACGAGGCCCCCGAGCAAGGCAGCGGCTGGCCCGTGTTGGACATCGATCGCCAGAAAAAGGGCGGACTGGTCGAGCAGATCGTCATCGCCATCAGCGTCATGGTGGGCAGCCGCGCCCTGCGCATCGGCACACGCATGCCTTCCGTGCGCCAGTTCGCCCGGTGCAATGGCGTATCGACGTTTACCGTCGTCGAATCGTATGACCGCCTGGTCAATCTGGGCCTGCTGTCGTCACGGCGCGGTTCCGGCTATTTCGTCGCGCGACACGATATCGCCGCCTCGCCGCAGGCGGCCCTAATTGCCAACACCCTTACGAGTCCCACCGCCATCGACGCCCTCACGCCTGACCTGTATTCGGGCGTCTCGGATGCGCTGCCCGTGGGTGCGGGCTGGCTGCCGCCCGAGATGTATGGCGAAGCGACCGTGCTCGATGCCGTGCGCCAGGCCATGCGCATTCCCGCCAGCCGCCTGCGCGGCTACGGCCACCCGCTGGGCTTCCCCTCGCTGCGCCAGCACCTGGCCACCACTCTGTCCGAAGAGCTGTTCCAGGTGGAAGCGGACCAGGTCTTGCTGACGCACGGTGCCACGCACGCATTTGATTTGATCCTGCGCAGCCTGACCAAGCCGGGCGACACGGTGCTGGTGGAAGACCCCGGCTACAGCAATCTGCAGTCGCTGATCCGCCACCACGGCTGCATCCCCGTCGGCGTCAACCGCGGCGAGGCGGGCCTGGACCTCGATGCGCTGGCCAGCGAGGCAGCGCGTACCCAGCCCAAGCTGATGTTCGTCAACACGGTGCTGCAAAACCCACTCGGTACCTCGCTCAGCCAGGCGCAAACGCACCGCCTGCTGGCGCTGGCCGAGCAATTCGATTTCTGGCTGGTGGAAGACGATATCTACCGCGAACTGGCGGCGCGTGGCGACGCCTCGCTGGCGGCGATGGACGGCTTGCGCCGCGTGATCCGCGTGGGCAGTTTTTCCAAGACCCTGTCGCCCGTGCTGCGCGTAGGGTCGATTTGCGCCTCGCCGTCGCTGGTGGCCGAACTGGTGCGCGTGAAAATGCTGGCAGGACTGACGACGTCGGAAATCAACGAGCGCGCCGTCTACCACGCCATCTCCGCGCGACCCTACAAGCGCATGGTGGAACGGCTGGTGGCGCAGCTCGATGCAGCCCGCGAGCGCAGCATCGACGGTCTGGCGCAAGCGGGCATGGCGCCCGTGGCGCGGCCCCGCGGCGGCATGTTCGTCAGCGCCGGCTGGCCCGACCTGCAGACGCCGGAATGGAATGGCAAGATCATCGCCGACATGGCATTAAAAGCCGGCATCCTGCTGTCGCCGAACGAATTTTTCATGCTGCGCGCGCCCGAGACGGTGTGGTTCCGCTTCAACGTGGCCTACACCGACAACCCCGTGCTGCAAGCCTTCCTGCAATCGATACGCCCACGCTAAAGAATCCGCCATGGCCAGCGAAAAACCCCCTGCCCTTCCCGTGAAAAATACCGGCGGCCGGCGCCTGCAAAACCGCGACCGCCTGGAAGCGGACATCCTGGAGCAGGCCGTGCGCGCGTTCGCGGAAAGCGGCTACGAGGGCGCGTCGATCGCCACCATCGCCGAACGGGCCGGCCTGTCGAAGCAAAACCTGATGTATTACTTTCCATCCAAGCAGCTGCTATACCAGCGCGTGCTCGACGACGTGCTCGACGACTGGCTGGCGCGCATGGAGTCGCTGGCCAACGAACACGACGAACCGCGCGACGTGCTGCGCGCGTATATCGGCGCCAAGCTGCGTTTTTCGCGCGAACAGCCATGGGCCTCGCGCGTGTATGCGCTGGAAGTGATCAATGGCGCTCCCCTGTACGGCGCGCAGATACGCGACCGGGTCGTGCCCCTGCTGCGCAAGGATATCGCCGTCTTCGAAGCCTGGATCGCCGCCGGCAGGATCGCGCCCGTCAACGCCACGCACCTGATGTTCGCCATCTGGGCCATGACGCAATCGTATGCGGACTTTTCGGCGCAGATGGCCCTGGTGCTGGAACGCAAGCAGCTCACGCGCAAGGATTACGAGGACGCCGAAATCCTGCTCACGCACATGGTGCAGGCGGCCATCGCCCTGCCTGCGGCAGCGCCCGGCGCGTGATGAAATTTCCAATGAACAAACTAGCAGTGATAGCATGGCGCGCTGGAGCGTTTGCAATGGCGACGCCATATCGACAGGATAAGGAACAGGCATGAAACAATGGTCATCGGCGCGCACCGCGTCATTGCTGAGCAAAGCTGCCTGCGCGGCGCTGCTGGCAGTGGCATCCATGGCACAGGCGCAGACAGTGGGCATGATAGAGAATCAGCCGCTCAGCGAAACCTGGCTCAACGCGGGCTTTTATTCGTATCACTTTCAGCGCGACAAGAATCTGAACGACAGCAATCCGGGCCTGGGCGCCGAATACCGCTTTTCCACCGTCGCGTCGGTCACGGCCGGGCGCTTCTACAATAGCGACCGCGCCTACTCGAACTACCTGGGCGTGTACTACCAGCCGATCCGGGTGGGCCCGCTGCGGATCGGCGCCGTCGTTGGCGGCTTCAGCGGCTATCCGAAGATGCGCGATGGCGGCTGGTTCCCGGCCCTGGTCCCCACCATCAGCTATGAATATCAGCGCGTGGGCGTGAATATCGCCATCGTGCCGTCCTACAAGGATCGCCTGTATGGCGCCCTCAGTTTCCAGCTGAAACTCAAGGTGTTTGAATAGCCGTTTGTCCCTGCCTTTCACCGTTCGGTCCGCCATTCCTGCCATCCGTCGCATACGCGATGCCCGGCAGCAAAGTTTTGCCTATAGTGGATTCATCGCCAGCATGCATACGGCAGCGGCACTCACACGACAGGAGAACGGCATGAAAGACATCAATTCGGCACCGGGCAGCACTTCCTTCAGCGCTTTCTGGAACGAGCTGTGCGCTTACGCGCGCCAAGGCATGGCCGCCCTGCGCGCCATGTCCTGGCCCATGCTGCTGGCGTGCTGCCTGGGACTGGCGTTCCTGATCACCATCTTGCCGCTGGCCATCATGCTGTTTGCCCTCGTCATGCTGCTGAGATGGGCAAGCAACAGCGACGACACGGGCACGGACACGAAGGCGGCAAACTCTCCCCAGTCGCCGCAATAAAAATTTTCGTCGTGGCAAGAGTGCAATGATTGTTCTATGGCACTATGGATGCACGCAGCATTGACGGGCATCAAACCCATCCCGATGGATGGGTTTGAGACGGAACGCTACGCAGTATCCATGATCGAAGCTACTCCCCCACAGCCATAGGAGTTTTCTGATGACCACGACAGCAAAAGCTACAGCAGCTACGACCATTCCCTGTCTGCGCTACCGCGATGCCCCCGCCGCCATCGAATGGCTGTGCACCGCACTCGGTTTTGAAAAACAATTGATCGTGCCTGACGGCAACGGTGGCGTCGCCCACGCGCAACTGAGCTTTGGCAATGGCATGGTCATGGTGGCACCGGCCCTCGACAGCGACTATGGCCGCCTGATGAAACTGCCTGGCGACATCGGTGGCGCCAACACGCAAAACTGCTACCTGGTCGTCAACGATGCCGACGCCGTCTACCGCAGCGCGCGCGAGGCCGGCGCCGAGATCGTGCTCGACATCAAGGATGAAGACTACGGCGGACGAGGCTTTACCTGCCGCGATCCGGAAGGCCATATCTGGAGCCTGGGCACCTACGATCCATGGTAAAACGGAGAACAATGATTATCATTACCCTCGCCGCCGCCAGCCTTGCGCTGGTCGGCGGTTTCCTGTCCGCTCCCGTCCTCGTCGACGAGCACCTCAACCGTGTACACGCGCCGTCCGGCAAGAAGCCATCGACAGCCACTGTGGCCCTGCACCAGAGCCTGTGGATCGCCGACCTGCACGCGGACAGCCTGCTGTGGCAACGCAATCTGAACCGCGACAGCCAGCGCGGGCATGTCGACTTCCCCCGCCTGCAGCGGGCCAACGTGGCGCTGCAAGCCTTTTCCGTCGTCACCAAGACGCCGCGCAAGATGAATATCGAGCGCAATGGCAGCG
Source organism: Janthinobacterium lyxosi (assembly GCF_051380665.1). Classification (NCBI taxonomy): domain Bacteria; kingdom Pseudomonadati; phylum Pseudomonadota; class Betaproteobacteria; order Burkholderiales; family Oxalobacteraceae; genus Janthinobacterium; species Janthinobacterium lyxosi. The sequence goes on along the minus strand of NZ_JBNYXM010000020.1, from coordinate 37,679 downwards.
ACACGGACAACATCACGGCGCTGGTGGTGGCGCAAGGCTTGCCGCCCGCCACCTGGAACAGCCTGTTGGCGCGCGCCACCTGGCAGGCCGACGAGCTGCGCCAGCAAGCGGGCAAGAGCCATGGCAAGGTCCGCGTGATCGGCAGCCGCGCCCAGCTGCGCAGCTTCATCGCCGCGCGCGAGAACGATCCCGGCCTGCTGGCCGGCTGGCTGACACTGGAAGGCGCACATGCGCTCGAAGGCAAGCTGGACAACCTCGATACCTTGTACCGGGCCGGCTATCGCATGGCCGCGCCCACGCACTTCTTCGACACGGAACTCTCCGGTTCCCAGCACGGCCTGAAAAAAGGCGGCCTGACGCCACTGGGCAAGCAATGGCTGCGCGCCATGGAGCAGCGCAAGATGATCGTCGACCTGGCACACGCCTCGCCGGCCACCATCGACGACGTGCTAACTTTGGCGAAACGCCCCGTGATGGTGTCGCACACGGGCGTGCGCGGCACCTGCGCCAATGGGCGCAACCTGAGCGACGCACAATTGAAACGCATCGCCGCCCAGGGTGGCCTGGTGGGCATCGGTTTCTGGAATACGGCTGTCTGCGGCAAGGACGTGGCATCCATCGCGCGCGCCATCAAGTACACGGTAAAACTGATCGGGGCGGAACACGTGGCCTATGGCTCGGACTTCGACGGCGCCGTCACCACGGCCATCGACGCCACCGGCTTGCCGCGCCTGACGCAGGCGCTGCTCGATGCGGGCCTGTCGGAAGCGCAAATCCGCCGCGTGGCGGGCGAAAACGTGCGCGACTTTTTACTCAAAAACCTGCCCGACGACGACGCCTAGCCCAGTGCGCGGATCAAAGCCTGGTCCACCACCTGGCGCGGCCGGATGCGTATCAGCTTGCGGTACAGCGGCGGCATGGCGTCGCACAGCGCCAGCAGCGCATCTTCCGCCATGGCCGGGCGCACGTACTGGAATTGTGCCGGATTATTCTCCGGCAGCGCCCCTTCCATGGTGGAGCCGTAGGCACCCAGGGTCATGAAACTGGCGGCGCTGTCGTCCGGGCCGATGGCCAGCACGAAGGTGCCGTGCTTGGGGTGACCCAGGTAGCTTTTGATTTCTTCCTGCAGCGCCGGCTCGGCATTCGCCATCAATTCAAAACGCAATTGCGCGTACTGGCGCGTGCATTCCATGAATGGCGTGCGGATGGCCGATTGCGCCAATTTTCCCGGCATGCACAGCAGCAGATTGCCGAAAGGATCGAGCAAGGCGGCCGCGTCGCCCTGGCCGCCATCGCGCACATCCTGCTCCATGGCCGCCTGCAGGAATGGCGCCAGGCCAGCATCGGGCGCATGTGGCTCGCAGCGGTAAGTCAGAGCGTCGGGATAGCGGCGGCGCAGAGCGCGCACCACGGCATGCTCGGACGGCAAGGTAGCCGGGTCGCGCAGGTGCACGTCGTCGCCGGCGTTCAGCAGCTGCATCACCTGCGCCGATGTCGCTTCGAACACGAGCGAGCACAGTGCCTGCGTCGCCTCGTGGATGCTCTTGCCGATGAAAAAAGATTTGGGCGCGGCGCCGGAAGGCAGCCGCGCATACTCGGTGGCGCCACGCACGGCCGGATAGCAAAAGCTTCGGCCGGCCTGGGCCTGCAGCAGCGCCGGCAAGGCCGTGAACGTGGCAGCGCCATCGTAATTGATGCCCGCCTTGACGTCGGGCGCGGCCACCACCACGTTGAAGCCGGCCGCCAAAATCGCCCCCGTGCACATGCAGCACGGGTCGAGCGAGGTGACGATGGTCAGTTCGCCCGGCGGCGGTAAGGGCGTTCCCTTGGCCCGTTCGGCAAAATACCAGTCCACCAACTGGCGTTCACCATGCGCGGTGGGATCGAACACCAGCCCCTGGCGCACGACGTTGTTATGCATCGATTGCAGCACATTGCCGGCGCCGTCGAGCAGCACGCCGCCCACGCCGAAGGTGCCCTGCGTCTTGGCTGCCATGGCTTCGGCCGCGGCAATCGCCACGGCCGCCTGGATGTCGATCGTCTTGTTCAAGCGGATCCTGTTACTGCATGTCCAGGTCGGAATTGCCGAAACCGTGCGGCAGCAGCCAGCCCGCCGTCACTTCCATGATGTCGTTTTTCAGATTGGTGAGGATCACCGGCAGGTCGGCGCCGCCCATCTCGAACATCACCTGGCGGCAGGCGCCGCAGGGCGAGATCGGTTCCGCCGTGTCGCCCGTGACGGCCAGCTTGGCGAAGTCGCCTGGTTTACAGCCATGCGCGATGGCGCTGAAAAACGCCGTACGCTCGGCGCAGTTGCACAGGCCATATGCGGCGTTTTCCACGTTACAGCCACGGAAGACGCGGCCATCCTTGCACAGCAGCGCCGCCCCCACCTTGAAACGCGAGTATGGCGCGTAGGCCAGTTCACGGCCGGCATTGGCTTCGGCGATCAGTTCTTGGTTGTTCATTTTGTTTTCTTTTCAACCCCAGACTTTGCTTCTGGGCTTAGTTTACGGACGAATCGTACGGTAAATCACCGGATTGGCCGTCAGCGCCACCGCACTGATGGCATACGCGTCCTGGATTTCCTTGACGGCTTGCTGCGCCGCCGCTTCCGTACGCGCATGCACCATGGCCAACGGCTGGCCAACGGATACTTGCTCACCCAGACCCACCAGATCCGTCAGGCCGACAGCGAAGTCGATGCTGTCGGTCGGACGGCGACGGCCACCGCCCAGGGCCACCACGGCCAGGCCGATGCCGCGGCAATCGCGCACATTCGCGTAACCGGCGGTGAGCGCCGGTGCCGGCACGACGAACGGCGCTTTGTCCAGGTGCTTGTCCGGATTCTCGACCAGATCGGCCGGGCCGCCCAAGGCGGACACCATGCGCGAGAAGCGCTCGGCCGCTGCGCCCGAATCGAGGGCCGCCATCAATTTCACGCGCGCCTCGTCTTCGGTGGCAGCCAGGCCGCCCAGCACCAGCATCTCGGCGCACAGCGACAAAGTGACTTCGTGCAGGCGCGCGGGACGCGAACGGCCCGTCAGGTAATCCATGGCGCCGCGCACTTCCAGCGCATTGCCCGCGTACGGCGCCAGCGATTCGTTCATGTCCGTCAAAATCGCCGACGTCTGCATGCCCGCGCCATTACCGACGGCGACAATGCTCTCGGCCAGTTCCACCGACTTGTCATAGGTCGGCATGAAGGCGCCCGAGCCCACTTTGACGTCCATCACCAGCACATCCAGGCCGGCCGACAGCTTCTTCGACAGGATGGAACCGGTGATCATGGCCACGGATTCCACCGTGGCCGTGACGTCGCGGATGCTGTAGAAACGCTTGTCGGCCGGCGCCAGCTGCGCCGTCTGGCCGATGATGGCCACGCCGATATCCTGCACTACCTTGCGGAACAATTCATTGTCCGGCACGGTGCAGTAACCAGGAATGGCGTCGAACTTGTCCAGCGTGCCGCCCGTGTGGCCCAGGCCGCGGCCCGAGATCATCGGCACGTAGCCGCCGCATGCGGCGACCATGGGGCCCAGCAGCAGGGAAACGACGTCACCCACGCCGCCCGTCGAATGCTTGTCGACGACAGGGCCCGGCAAGTTCAGCGAGCGCCAGTCCAGCACCTGGCCGGAATCGCGCATGGCCAGGGTGAACGCCACGCGCTCGTCCATGTTCATGTCGTTGAAATAGACGGCCATGCCCAGCGCCGCGATCTGGCCTTCGCTGACGCTGCCGTCAGTGATGCCGCGTACGAAAAACTGGATTTCTTCGGCGCTCAGCACGCCCTTGTCGCGCTTCTTGCGGATGATTTCTTGGGTTAACAACATGGAATAACTCCAATCATATGATCTGGGGTCAGTCCCTACGGTTCTGACCCCAGCTTTGCCAGCACTACTTATCGATCAGACGCCGTAAGGAATCCACACGTTTTTCACTTGCGACGCATGTGCCAGCACGGCACGGCCGCCGCTTTGGGCGGCACTGTACCAGTCGCGGCCTTTGGCGCCACCGACCCAGGTGCGTTTCAGGGTGCCGGCCGACAGGCGCTCGACTTCCGCGCAACCCTCAGCGGATCCGTCATGGCGCCAGACGGCGTCGATGTCGGCGTGCGTGGCCAGGGTGCGCGCCAGTTCATCGGCGTTGCCGCTGATGATGTTGACGACGCCGCCCGGCAAGTCGGACGTGTCGAAGACCTGGTACAGGTCCAGCGCGGAAAGCGGATGCGCTTCCGATGGCACCACCACCACGCGGTTGCCCAGCGCGATGGCCGGCGCCACCAGCGAGATGAAGCTGAGCAGTGGCGCTTCGTTCGGGCAGACGATGCCGATCACGCCGACCGCTTCATTGAGCGCCACGGTAATGCCTTTGGTGGGCGGCTGGTGCGCCAGGCCGTCGTACTTGTCGGCCCAGGCGGCGTAGTAAAACAGGCGTTCAATCGATGCCTGCACTTCCTTCTCAGGATTTTTACTGCCCGTCATGGCGGCGATGCGGGCAGCAAATTCGTCGGCGCGCGCCGCCAGGTTTTCGGCGATGTAGTACAGCACTTGCGCGCGGTTGTGCGCCGTGGCGCTGGTCCAGCCGGACGCTTTATGCGCCGCTTCGATGGCGTTGCGGATATCCTTGCGGCTACCTACGCCCACCTCGGCCAGCAGCGCGCCATTCGCGCCGAATACGGGCGCGCTGTAGGCGCTGTCAGGACGCGCCTGTTTGCCGCCGATGTACATCTTGGCCGTGCGGTCGATGGCGAAGGGGTCGGCTGCTGCCGGTTTCACATTGCCCTTGGCTTTCGCCTGCACCACCGGCAAGGCCGGGCGCGCATCTTCGGCCAGGGCCGTCATGTATTCCAGCATGCCTTCGCGGCCGCCTTCGCGGCCGAAGCCCGATTCGCGGTAGCCGCCGAAGCCGCACGCGGCATCGAACTGGTTGGCGCTGTTGATCCACACCACGCCAGCCTTGATGGCAGGAGCGATGTCCAACGCGAGACTGATCGACTCGGTCCACACGCTGGCGGCCAGGCCGTACACCGTGTTGTTCGCCAGTTGCACCGCTTCGGGCGGCGTGCGGAAGCTCATGGCCACCAGCACGGGGCCGAAAATTTCAGCCTGTGCCACGGCGGCCGACGTCGATGCGCCCGTGATCAGGGTGGGCGGGAACCACGAGCCGTCAGCCGGCAATTCGCACGCCGGTTGCCACACGTCGCAGCCTTCGGCACGGGCGGTATCGACCAGCGCGGCGATGCGCTGGCGCTGCACGGGGTCGACCAGCGCGCCCACGTCCATCGATTTGTCCAGGGGCGAACCAAGACGCAGGTTTTCCATGCGCGCGCGCACTTTGTTCAGGAAGCGCTCCTGGATCGATTCCTGCACCAGCAGGCGCGAACCGGCGCAGCACACTTGTCCCTGGTTAAACCAGATTGAATCGACCAGGCCTTCCACGGCGCCGTCCAGGTCCGCGTCTTCAAAGACGATGAACGGCGACTTGCCGCCCAGTTCTAACGACAGCTTCTTGCCGCTGCCGGCCGTCGCCTCGCGAATCAAACGACCCACTTCCGTGGAACCCGTAAACGCGATCTTGTCGACGCCAGAATGGTTGACGATGGCCGAGCCTACGCGGCCGTCACCGGTGACGATATTGACCACGCCGGCCGGCACGCCCGCTTGCACGCACAATTCGGCGAACAGCATGGCGGTCAGCGACGTGAATTCAGCCGGCTTGAAGACCACCGTGTTGCCGGCCGCCAGGGCCGGGGCGATTTTCCACGACAGCATCAGCAGGGGGAAATTCCACGGCACGATCTGGCCCACCACACCCACGGCGCGGTAGTCGGCGAATTCTTCCGATTGCAGCTGCGCCCAGCCGGCGTGATGGTAGAAATGGCGCGCGGCCAGCGGCAGATCGATATCGCGCGTTTCGCGGATGGTCTTGCCGTTGTCCAGGGTTTCGAGCACGGCGAACAGGCGCGAATGCTTTTGCAGCAAGCGTGCCAGCGCGTACATGACTTTCGCGCGGCCATGGCCACCCATGCCCTGCCATACCGGCAGCACGCGGCGCGCCGCTGCCACGGCGCGTTCCACGTCAAGGTCGCTCGCTTGCGTCAGTTCCGCCAGTTGCGTGCCATCGGCAGGATTGGTCGAAGCGAACAGCTCGGCCGGCTCGCTCCAGGCATTGTCGATGAACAAACCGAATTTGCGCTGGTGGCCATCAAGCCACGCCTGCGCTTCTTTTTGACTTTCGGGAGCAGGGCCGTAGTCCATAGTATTGAGAATCTCGTTAATTGTTGGCATGACGATTGTTCTTTAAGGTTGTGCGTGACGATGATTGGCCGAGTAGCTGCCGGTGACGTAGTGCTCGAGCTGACGCTCGATGTCGGTCAGCAGGCTGGAAGCGCCGATGCGGAACAGGTGCGGCTGCAGCCATTCGTTGCCCAGTTCTTCCTTCATCAGGGTCAGGTATTGCAGCGCGCTCTTGGCCGAGCTGACGCCGCCGGCCGGCTTGAAGCCCACCTGGAAGCCCGTCTGCTCGTGGTATTCGCGGATCGTGCGCACCATCGTCAGGGCCACGGGGATGGTGGCGTTCACGCCCTCTTTACCGGTGGAGGTCTTGATGAAATCGGCGCCGGCCATCATGCAGACCCACGAAGCCTTGGCCACGTTTTCCATGGTCAGCAAGTCGCCCGTGGCGAGAATCGCCTTCACGTGCGCTTCGCCGCAAGCCTTGCGGTAGGCCAGCATTTCGTCGTACAGCACTTGCCAGTTGCCGTTCAGGACGTGCTGGCGCGTGATGACGATATCGATCTCGGAAGCGCCGGCGGCGACCGACAGTTCGATCTCGCGCAGCTTCGTTTCCATGCTCGTCAGGCCGGCCGGGAAACCTGTCGACACGGCGGCGATGGGCATGCGGCCCTGGATGACTTTCACGGCTGGCTGGATCATCTCGTGGTACACGCACACGGCGCCGGTGCTCAATTGCGTCAGGCCCAGTGCGGCCATCAGGTCCGCGCGCAGTGGGCGCATGGCCTTCATGCACAGGCGTTCCACGCGGCCCGGCGTATCGTCGCCGCCCAGGGTGGTCAGGTCGATCATCTGGATGGCTTTGACCAGCCAGGCGGCCTGGTATTCCTTTTTCACCGTACGGCGGTTCGCCAGGCTGGCCGCGCGGCGGTCCGTCGCGGCGCGGTTGACGCGGATCTGGTTGATCCAGCCCAGGTCGAGGCCTACGGCCTCGTTACGCTTGAATTCGGGGTGCATGAGTGTCATAACAAGCTGGTTCCATTAGCAAGTGGTGGTACGCCAAGGTGCTTGGCGAGGGTTTGACCAATATCGGAGAACGTCTCGGAAATACCCAGTGCGCGCGGGGCGACGCCGGGACCGAAGAAGATCATCGGAATGTGTTCGCGGGTGTGGTCGGAGCCGTGCCAGGTCGGGTCGCAGCCATGGTCGGCGGTGATCACGACCAGGTCGCCTTCCTTGAGCTTGGCCATGAATTCCGGCAGTCGCGCATCCATTTCGCGCAGCGCGTCGGCATAGCCCTCGACGTTGCGGCGGTGGCCGAAGGCCTGGTCGAAATCGACGAAGTTCACAAAAGTGAGCGACTTGTCCTGCACTTCATCGGCCGTTTTCAACAGCGCTTCGAACAGCGCCATGTTGTCGACGCCCTTGACGACGCGCGAGATGCCCTGGGTGGCGAAAATGTCGCTGATCTTGCCCAGGCCGACGACTTCGCCGCCCGCATTCTTGACGTGGTCGAGCAGGGTCTTGCTTGGCGGCGCGACGGCGTAGTCGTGGCGGTTGCTGGTGCGCGTGTAGTTGCCATTGCTGCCGGTGAACGGGCGGGCGATGACGCGGCCGATGTTGTATGGCTCGACCAGCTTGAAAGCCATTTCGCACACTGCGTACAGGCGCTCGAGGCCGAACGATTCTTCGTGCGCGGCGATCTGCATCACCGAGTCGCCCGAGGTATAGATAATCAGCTTGCCGGTGGCGACGTGTTCATCGCCATGCTTGTTGATGATGTCCGTGCCGGAGGCATGGCAATCACCCAGGAAGCCGGGCACGCCCGACATGGCTTTCAGCTTGTCGGTCAGGTCGGCGGGGAACGATGGCGTGGTGCGGGGAAAATATCCCCAGTCGAATTCGACGGGCACGCCGGCGATTTCCCAGTGGCCGCTCTGCGTGTCCTTGCCGGTGGAGCGCTCGCGCGCCGCGCCGTAGGCGCCGGTGAAACCGTCGCGCTGGTCGAAGCCCGTGGCCCATTCGCCGCTGGCCAGGTGCGCGGCGGCGCCCAGTCCCAGGCGTTCCATGTTAGGGAGTTTCAAGGCCTTGCCGCTTTTGGCGACAGTGCTGGCAATGTGGCCAAAGGTATTGGCACCTGCGTCGCCATACTTGGCGGCGTCTGGCGTCGCGCCAAGGCCGAAGGAATCAAGCAGGAGGATAAATGCGCGTGACATGATAAGGCTCGCTTTATGGAGTGATGCGGGATGATGCGAACAGTGTAGGCCGGATTTCCCCGGCCTGCCGCGCAGCAGCGCCGGTGGCCGGCGCGCCGCTACTGCGTAAAAAAGTGCTTAGGCTTGCGGTTTCTCAGCGACTTTGGCCAGGAAAGCGAGGATCAGCTTGACCAGGTCTTTCGCGCCGATGGCCGCGTATTTCAGGGTTTGCTCGTGCGACAGGGCGAATGGCGACATGCCTTCGGCCAGGTTGGTGACGACGGACACGCCCACCACTTTCAGGTCGCAATGGCGGGCCGAGACCACTTCCGGCACCACCGACATGCCGACCGTGTCGGCGCCCAGGCGGGCCATCATGCGGATTTCGGCCGCCGTTTCGAAATTCGGGCCAGGGTAGGCGACGAACACGCCCTCGTGCAGAGTGATGCCGCTGGCGGCCGCCGTGTCCTTGACTTGCTGGCGCAGGTCCGCATCATAGGCGTTGGCCATGCTGAAGAAGCGCGGGCCGAAGCGGTCGTCGTTCGGGCCGACCATCGGCGTGCCTGGCAGCAGGTTGATATGGTCGCTGATGGCCACCAGGCTGCCGGCGTCCACTTCAGGGCGCAGGGAACCGGCAGCGTTGGTAACGAACAGCATTTCGCAGCCCAGCAGTTTCAAGGTACGGATGGCGCTCGTCATCACGCCCATGCCATAGCCTTCATAAAAGTGGCCACGGCCCTTCATGCAGACGACGGCGACGCCCGACAGGGTGCCGACCACCAGTTCGCCGGCATGGCCGTGCACGGTGCTGATCGGGAAACCTGGCAATTCGTCAAAGCTGATGCTGACGGCGTCCGTCATCTGCTCGGCCAACACACCCAGGCCGGAGCCGAGGATCATCGCCACGCGCGGCTTGAAATTTTCAGGAGCGCGGGCACGGATGATTTCGGCGGCGTGGAAAGGGGCGTTGTTCGACATGGTTATCCTCTGATTGACTAATGATGATGGTTGCTGCCTGCGCGGCGGGGTACGCAAAGTATCGCGCCCAGGAATCGGGTATGTATGGGTGTTACGGGTATATCCAAATGCGTATTGCCACTATTTGCCGCCACTATGCATCAAACGGAATATGTATGGCAAATACCATTTTTCTTGCCCATTTATACAATTCAAATATAAATGGCCGATATTATAGTCGAGGCAAGCGCTCGCCCGCCAGCGACGGCCACGCCCTTGCGATGCCCGGGAAATGCATGCATACAAGCTCCATACGAACAATTTTCGCACACCCTTGACGCGAACTTGACACCGATCGGACAAATGTTTAAAGTCACAGACAAATGTTTAACCCTTCAGCGAACACCTTGTGACCGATACCAATAAAAAAGACCAGCTGTACACGCTGATCCGCAACAACCCCTTCATCTCGCAGCAAGACCTGGCGGGCGAACTGGGCTTGTCGCGCTCGGCCGTCGCCGGCCACATCGCCGGATTGATCCGCGAGCGCCGCCTGCTGGGACGCGCCTACGTGCTGCCCGACAGTCGCCCCGTGCTGTGCATAGGTGCAGCCAACCTCGACCGCAAGATGCGCACCCTGGCGCCCCTGCAGATGGGCACCTCGAATCCCGTGCGCTCGGAAGAAGTGTTTGGCGGCGTGGGCCGCAACATCGCGGAAAACCTGGCCCGTCTGGCTATCCCCGTGGCCCTGTTGACGGCGCTGGGCGACGACGCGGCCGGCCACGCCCTGCAGACGCATGCGGAAGACGCGGGCATCGATATGCGCGGCAGCTTGCATCTGAGCAACACCAGCAGCGGCACTTACACGGCCGTGCTTGACGAAACTGGCGAAATGCTGCTGGCGATGGCCAATATGCAACTGTACGAACAGCTGACCCCAGCCTTTTTACATAGCCGCCAGCCGCAGCGCGCCGCCGCCGCCCTCACCGTCTGCGACCTGAACCTGGGCCACGACAGCGTGCAGGCACTGCTGGCCGACGCGCGCCAGGAGGCGGCCTACGCGACGCCGCTCGTCATCGTCGCCGTCTCGCAGCCGAAGATGGCGCACCTGCCGCAAGACCTGACGGGCTTGCACCTGCTGATCCTTAACCGGGGAGAACTGGAAACGCGCGTGGCGCGCGCCTTGCCCACGGCGTTTGATGTGCGCGCCGCCTGCCGCGAAGTGCAGCGCCAGGGTGCGCGCCAGGTGATCGTCACCTGCGGCGGCGAAGGCGTGTACTTTACGAATGGCGACAGCCAGGATGCGCCAGTCGTGCACCTGGCCGCGCGCGAAGTGGACGCCGTCGACGTGACGGGCGCCGGCGACGCGTTTTCCGCCGCCGTCTGCTGGTCCCTATACCACGACAGCAGCGATTTGAAACTGGCATGCCGGCGCGGCCTGAAGCTGGCTGCCATGACCCTGGAATCGGCTGCCACCGTCTCCCCCCAGATTTCCGCCGGCGCGCTCGACAACATTGACGACGCCGACCTGGCGCCACCTCCCCCTACCCTCTTTCAACAGGATTGACACATGACGCAATTGAATAATTTCCTCTCGTTCTCGCAAGAAGTCATCGACGCGCGCGCCGCCGGCAAGGCCATCGTGGCGCTGGAATCGACCATCATTTCGCACGGCATGCCGTATCCGCAAAACGTGGAAATGGCGCGCGAAGTGGAACAGATCATCCGTGACGGCGGCGCCGTGCCGGCCACCATCGCCATCATCGGTGGCAAGATTTGCGTGGGCCTGTCGCCCGAGCAGCTGGAACTGCTGGGCACCTCACCCGACGCCATGAAGGTCAGCCGCCGCGACTTGCCGTTCGTGCTGTCGCAAGGCAAGCTAGGCGCCACCACCGTGGCCGCCACCATGATCTGCGCGGAACTGGCTGGTATTTCCGTGTTCGTTACGGGCGGCATCGGCGGCGTGCACCGCGGCGCGGAAACCAGCTTCGACATTTCCGCCGACTTGCAGGAACTGGCGCAAACGTCCGTCGCCGTCGTCTGCGCGGGCGTCAAATCCATCCTCGACATCGGCCTGACCCTGGAATACCTGGAAACCCACGGCGTGCCCGTCATCAGCGTGGGCCAGGAAGGTTTTCCTGCCTTCTTTACCCGCGAAAGCGGCTTCAAGGCCGATTTCCGCCTCGACACGGCCGCCGAGCAGGCTGCCTTCATCGGCACCAAGTGGCAGCTGGGCTTGAAAGGCGGCGTGATCGTCAGCAACCCCGTGCCGGCTGCGCAAGCCATGCCGAAGGAAGAGATCGATGCGATCACCACGCAAGCGCTGCAGGAAGCGGACGCGGGCGGCGTGAAGGGCAAGCAAGTCACGCCATTCCTGTTGTCGCGCATCAAGCAACTGACGGACGGGCGCAGCCTGGCAACGAATATCGCGCTGGTCAAGCACAATGCCCAGGTCGGCACCGCGCTGGCCATTGCCATGCAGGCAGTCGTGGCACGATAATAGGACTGCTGTAAAGAAAGCGCGCATGCCGGCATCAAGGCCTGCGCGCCGTTCCATCGCCAAGCACCACGCAACGCCAAGGAAAGCATGTCCATCGATCTGAAACAGTTAAAGTATTTTCTTGCCGTTGCCGAGGAGAAAAGCTTCAGCCGCGCCGCCGAGCGCCTGCATATCTCGCAGCCGCCCCTGAGCCAGCAGATCATGAAACTGGAAAGCGAACTGGGCGTGCGCCTGTTTGCGCGCACCACGCGCACTTTCGAGCTGACCGTGGCGGGCAAGGCGCTGATGAACGAGGCGGCCGACCTGCTGGCCAAGATGCGCATGACCATCGACACCATCCGCCAGATCGACCGCGGCGAAGTGGGCCGCTTGCGCGTGGGCATCGTCGGCTCGGCCATGTGGGGTCCCATCCCCAGTCTGCTGGAAGAATTCCAGACCAAATTTCCCCGCGTCACCTGGACCATCCATGAATTCGGTCCCACGGTGCAATACGAAGCCTTGCGCGCCAAGCAAATCGACGTAGGTTTCTGGCGCGAACCCAAGCTCAACGACGACGACTTGCGTCACGATAATTTACGCCAGGAACTATGCTTCCGCGAAAACGTCTGCGTGGCTGTCAACGAACATCATCCGCTGGCAAAAAACACGGCCATCGAGCTGATCGACATCGCCCACGAACCGATGCTCACGCTGAACCTCGACAAGTCGGCCTTTCCCCGCTACCTGGTGCAATGCTGCATCAATGCCGGTTTCGAACCCGTGATTTTCCAGGAAGCGAGCGAACCGCAAACCCTGCTGGCCATGGTGGGTGCGGGCCTGGGCGTGACGCTGGTGCCGGAAACAACGAGCCGCATCGGCTGGCCCGGCGTCGTCTTCCTGCCGATCAAGACCAATCCGCCATCGGCCAACCTGTATATCAGCTACACCACGCTGGACGACGCTCCCGTCGTGCGGGCCTTTTTAAACATACTGAATCCTCCAGCCTGACCTTTACCGCCTATTTATATGCGCTGCATATAAATACATAAACAAAAACGTATTTGTCATACATATCTGGCATGATGCATAGTGATCCGGACGCCCATCGCGGCGCCGGTCCCGTGCTTGCCCTGCCCGTCAACTGACGGCGCATCCCAGCCCGCTCCGGCAGCCCCATTCGATGTTGTACCTATAAAAGAGACGGGGCGCGACTGTTGCATGAGCATCACACTGACAACATAAAAGCAGACAAGGCCAGCAATGATCTTGTGCGATACAGTGCAATGTTGATAAGGAATTATCACCTCGTGCATCAAAAACAGGCTAAATCGGCCCCAAATTATATGTTTCACCTATAAAAAATATACAATATCGATCTTCCAGGAGCCACTCATGAAACTTACACAATTTAGTTTGACGATCGCAGCCGTATTTCTGACTGCTCAAGCGTCCGCGGCTACCCCAAAACTGGGTGTCGTGTATGACGCGGGCGGCAAGTTCGACAAGTCGTTCAACCAATCCGCTTTCGAAGGCGCATCGCGCTTCAAAAAAGACACAGGCATTTCCTTCATCGAAGTCCAGGCATCGAGCGATACGCAAGCCGAACAAGTCATGCGCGGCCTGGCCCGCAAGAAACTCGATATGATCGCCGCCATCGGCTTTGCGCAAACGCAAGCCGTGCAAAAGGTCGCCAAGGAATTCCCGAATGTGAAATTCGTGCTGATCGACGGCCAGGCTGCCGGCAGCAACGTCAATTCCGTCGTCTTCAAGGAAGAAGAAGGCTCCTACCTCGTGGGCGTGGCTGCGGCCATGGCCAGCAAGAGCAAGAAGGTCGGCTTCATCGGCGGCATCGATATTCCCCTGATCCGCAACTTCGCCTGCGGCTACGCGCAAGGCGTCAAGGCCGTCAATGCGAAGACGGAAATCACGCAAAACATGGTCGGCACCACGTCCGGCGCCTGGAACGACCCGGCCAAGGGCGGCGAACTGGCCCGCTCGCAATTCGAGCGCGGCGTCGATGTCGTCTTCGCCGTCGCTGGCGGCAGCGGCATGGGCACGCTGCAAATGGCCAAGGAAAAAGGCAAGCTGGCGATCGGCGTCGATTCGAACCAGAATGGTTTGTACCCGGGCAGCATCCTGACTTCGATGGTCAAGCGCGTCGACAACACCGTGTATGACAGCTTCATGCAAGTCAAGAACGGCACCTGGAAGGGCGGCACCAGCTACAAAGGCTTGAAAGAAGGCGGCGTGGATTGGGCGCTCGATGCGAACAACCGCAAGCTGATTACGCCGGAAATCGAAAAGCGCGTGTTGGGTGCGCGTAAGGACATTATCGATGGCAAGATCAAAGTGATCGATTACCGCGTCGGCAGCAACTGCCCGGTTTAATTTTTCTCCGTATCTTCTAGCGCGCCGCCGGGGCCTGTCTCCGCGCGGCGCGTTTCCATGAAACTATCCAGTTATGAACCTATGCAGCCAGCAGTAGAATTTCGCAGCATTTCCAAGCAGTTTGGACATGTGAAGGCGAACGCCGACGTCAGCTTCTCCATCGCCAAGGGCAGTATCCACGGCCTGGTGGGAGAGAATGGCGCCGGCAAATCGACCTTGATGAGCATCCTGTACGGGTATTACCGTGCCGACGGCGGAGAAATCTTGCTCGACGGAAAAGTACAGCCTATCCGCAACAGCCAGGAAGCGATCAATCTCGGCATCGGCATGGTGCACCAGCATTTCATGCTGGTCGAGAACTTCACCGTCCTCGACAATATCATGCTGGGCACGGAAGGCGGTTTTCGCCTGGCCAGCCACCGTACGGAAGCGGAAGCCAAGTTGCGCGAGATTTGCGCGCGCTACCGCCTCGACGTCGACCCGCTGGCGAAGATCGAAGACTTGTCGGTCGGTGCGCAGCAGCGCGTGGAAATTCTCAAGCAGATTTACCGCAGCGCCAACATCCTGATCCTCGACGAGCCGACAGCCGTGCTGACGGCCCAGGAAACGGCCTCGCTGTTTGAAATCTTGCGCCTGTTCAAGGAGCAAGGCAAGACCATCATCCTGATCACGCACAAGCTGCAAGAGATCCTGGAAATCACCGACAACGTCACCGTCATGCGCGGCGGCACGGTGGTAGGCGCCGTTGCCACTGCGACCACTTCGAAAGAGGAACTGGCCAATATGATGGTGGGCCGCCCCATCCAGAGCCATCTGCCGCGCGCGCCCTACAATCCGGGCGCCACGGTGCTGGAAGTTGACGGTTTGCAACTGGCTGACGCGCAGCAAGTCAAGCTGCTGGCCGACATCGGTTTCAACTTGCGTGCCGGCGAAATCGTCGCCATCGCGGGGGTCTCCGGCAATGGCCAGAGCGAGTTGCTGGAAATTCTGTCCGGCATGCGTTTGCCGACCTCGGGCAAGCTGCGCTTCCTGGACAAGGACTTGCCCTTTGCCAAGCGCACTGACGCCGACGGCTTGCCGCTGGCCTTCCGCGAACTGGGCATCGCCCACATTCCGGAAGACCGCTTGCGCGATGGCGTGGTGAAAAATTTCTCCGTCATGCAAAACACCATCCTCGGTTACCAGGACCACCTGAAAAACCGCTGGGGCTTGTTCAACTTCAAGGCCATCGGCGCCCGCTGCGCGGAACTGCTGAAAACCTTCGACGTGCGCCCGGCCAATCCGGACCTGCGCATCGGCTTGTTGTCGGGCGGTAACCAGCAAAAGGTGGTGATCGCGCGCGAAGTGCTGGCCAAGCCGAAACTGATGTTGGTGGGGCAACCCACGCGTGGCGTCGACATCGGCACCATCGAAAGCATCCATACGCAATTGCTGGCCCTGCGCGACGCGGGCGTGGCAATCCTGCTGGTGTCCGTCGAACTGGAAGAAGTGCGGGCGCTGGCCGACCGCATTCTGGTCATGTGCGGCGGACGCATCACCGGCGAACTGAAAATTGAAGAATTCGATACCACCCGCATCGGTCTGTTGATGGGGGGAATGCATAAATCATGAATAACGACTTGCCACGCTGGGCGACAGCCTTTGTCATGCCCATGTTAAACCTGCTGTCGGCCTTGCTGGTCGCAGCCCTGGTGATTTATATGCTGGGCGAAGATCCGGCCGAATCGCTGGGTATCCTGGTCCACAGCGCCATCCTCAATCCGGAAGGCTTGAGCTACACCCTGTTCTACGCCAGCACCTTCATTTTCACGGGCCTGTCGGTTTCCGTGGCGATGCAGGCCGGCCTGTTCAATATCGGTTCCGAAGGCCAGATGTATATCGGCGGCCTGGGCTTGACGGTGGCCATGCTGGCCTTCGACCAGACCCTGCCCGCCTGGCTCTTGATTCCCGCCGCCATGATCGGTGCGGCCCTGTTCGGCGCCCTGTGGGGTTTCTTGCCCGGCTACCTGCAAGCCAGGCGCGGCAGCCATATCGTCGTCACCACCATCATGTTCAACTTCATCGCCGCCAGCCTGATGAACTTCGTGATCGTGAAGTACCTGATTCCACCGGGCGAACAGAACACGGCCAGCCGCGTGTTTGCGGAAAGCGGCGAAATGCCGCGCCTCTCCACCTGGTTCCCGTCGCTGGGCGACACGCCGCTGAACATCAGTTTTCTGCTGGCAATTGCCGCGCTGGTGATCTACGGCGTAATGGTCTGGCGCTCGTCGTGGGGCTTCAAGCTGCGCGCCACGGGCCTCAACAAGCATGCGGCCCACTATGCGGGCGTGTCGATCAGCAAGATGATCATCATCGTCATGCTCATTTCCGGCGCGCTGGCGGGCCTCGGTTCCGTCAATTCCATCATGGGTTCGACCCATTACCTGTCGCTCAACTTCGTCGGTGGCGCCGGCTTCATCGGCATCGCCATCGCGCTGATGGGCCGCCAGCATCCTATCGGCATCTTTTTGTCGGCGGTGCTGTTCGGCGCGCTGATCCAGGGTGGCTTTGACCTGTCGCTGGAAAAACCGAATATCCCGACGGAAACCTTCATTTTCATCCAGGGCTTGATCATACTGTTCTGCGGCGCCATGGAAAACTTCTACGCACCGGCCATTTCCGCCCTGCTCAAGCGCACCAAAGGCTAACACCATGACACTCGACGACTTTCAATTCGCCAGCATCCTGGTATCGACCGTGCGCAATGCGCCCGTCCTGATCTTTGCCGCCATGGCCGGCCTGTTTGCCGAACGCAGCGGCATGATCGACATCGGCCTGGAAGGCAAGATCCTGGCCAGCGCCTTCGCTTCCGCCGCCGTGGCCTACACGACGCAAAACCCATATTACGGCATGGCTGCCGGCATGCTGGTCTGCGTCGCCCTGGCCCTGCTGCAGGCGTACGTCAGCATCACGCAAAAGGGCAATCAGCTGGTGGCCGGCATGGCCATCAATATCGCCATGAGCGGCCTGACGTTTGTGCTGGCGCAATTCTTCTTCCAGCAAGGCGGCCGCACGCCCGACCTCGGTTCGGCGCGGCTGTTCGACGTGGTCTTACCGGGCACGCAATACGTGGAGCACATTCCCTTCATCGGCTGGGTGTATGCCCATCTGATCGGCGGCCATTCCATCCTCGTCTACGTGGCTTTCCTGCTGATTCCGCTGGTGCACTGGCTGCTGTACCACACGCGCTTCGGCCTGCGCCTGCGCGCCTGCGGCGAAAACCCGCACGCAGCAGACTCGGCTGGCGTGAGCGTGGAGGCGACGCGCTACCTGGCCATGCTGGTGGCCGGCATCCTGTGCTCGTTCTCGGGCGCCTATCTCGCCATCGTGCAAAGCGGCTTCTTCCTGCGCGACATGTCGGCCGGCGCCGGCTACCTGGCCTTGACGGCCATGGTGTTCGGCAACTGGCGTCCCGTGTATACCTTCCTGGGCTGTTTGATGTTCGGCTTCTTCGCCGCCATCCAGATCCAGATCGAAGGCGTGGACTTGCCCGTCGTGGGCCGCATCCCCGGCTCGCTGATCCAGATGGTGCCGTATGTGGTCACCGTGATCGTGCTGGCCGGCTTGATGGCGAAATCCATCGCGCCGAAAGCTATTGGTATCCCATTTGTAAAATCGCGTTAAGTCTGACTTTAACTTGATGCAAAAAAGCGAAGCCCGCAGGCTTCGCTTTTTTTACGCCTGGGGAATCTCTTCCGGAGAGAAAAACACGGGGAGACCCAGGCTGCGCGCCACATCCACCATCTGGTCGGCCCCCAGGGAAGCGCCGACCAGGCGCAATACGGCATCACAATGGCTGAGCAGGCGCGTCGCATGCGCGTGGAACAATTCTTCATACACGGCATCGCCTACCCGGGTTGAACCGGCCAGCGCCAGCATGGGCAGAGCCAGCCATTCACCGAGCACGGGCATGTGACCGGCTGCGTACAAAGGCAGACAGACGGCTTGCATGGCCGCCACATTCGCCGCCATCAGGGCGGGATCGTCGCCCGTGCCCGAGCGGTAGGGGCCGGCAACCAGGATCTGCATGCCCCGCCGCATCTCTTGCGCTGGCGGCATCAAGTGCAACTGTGCATGCTGCAGCAACATGATGGTCTTGCCATCGCAGATGCGCCCGTCCGCCACCATCTGCAGCGCTTGCGCCAGCGGTAATTCCAGCACTTCGATATCTTCGCCCTCGTGCGCCAGGCCGCCGCCTTCGCTGATGCGGCTGGCTGGGTCATACTCGGCCACAAAAAAATGCAAACGCTCCGTCACGGAACCGGGGCTCATGAAAGCCTGGAAGATCTTCTGTACCTGCCCCACCCGGTAACCGGTTTCCTCTTCCACTTCGGCGCGGATACGCTGCTCCGCACTGGCCTCTTCCAGCAAGCCGGCCGCTGATTCGATCAGGAAACCATCGTGGCCATCGCGGTAGGTGGGAAAGCGGAACTGGCGGATCAGGATCACCGTGCGTTTGACTTTGTTGTAGAGCAGGATGGTGGCGCCATCGCCGCGGTCATAGGTTTCCCGCGTCTGCGTCTGCCACTGGCCATCGCGGCGCAGATAGTCGAACGTGGTCTTTTGCAACAAATACCAGTCGTGCGACAGGGTTACCACACCCTGGATGCGTACCCGTTGTTGCTCAGCATTTTCTTCGCGCATAGTGTCTCCTTGTGCTTGCATGACCTTGCCTTTGACGACTTTATCATGCAAACTCGTGCAATATCAAGAAAATATAAGATAATTCAAGAAAACCCATGCTGACACATCAACGCAAACAATACCTGCTGGACTTGCTCCAGCGCGAAGGCCAGATCGTCGCCAGGGCCGTCAGCGACGCCTTGGGCTTGTCGGAAGATACGATACGGCGCGACCTGCGCGAGCTGGCGAAAGAGGGATTGCTGGAACGCGTGCACGGTGGCGCCCTGCCTTTGTTGCCGCGCTCGCCCGCGCTTGCGCCATTTGCGGGGCGCGAACAGATCTCACCTGAAGCCAAACCCGCCATCGGCCGCGCAGCCGCGGCCATGATACAGACGGGACAAGTGGTGTTTCTCGATGGAGGTACAACCGCCGTGCAGCTGGCGCGCCAGTTGCCGCGCGAATTGCGCGCCACCATCGTCACGCACAGTCCTTCGATTGCCGTCGAACTGGTGAATCACCCATCAATCGAAGTGCTGATGCTGGGTGGGCGCCTGTACAAGCATTCGATCGTGGCCGTCGGCGCTGCCACCGTGGAAGCCATCGGCCGCATCCGCGCCGACCTGTATTTCATGGGCGTGTCCAGCCTACATCCGCAAGCGGGCATCACCACGGGAGACTATGAAGAAGCGTGCGTGAAACGCGCCCTGAGCGAGGCGTCAAGTCGCACCATCGTGCTGGCCTCACCGGAAAAGTTCAACACGGCTTCGCCGTTTCAAATCGTGCCCTTGAGCCAGGTCAACGATATCATCGTGCACCGCGACGTGGACGACGCCCTGGTCGCGCCCTACCGCGAGATGGGAATTAGCGTCACCCTGGCATGAAAAAGCGGCCCGCAGGCCGCTTTCCACTCCTCATCTTATTGCGGCCAACTTATTGTGGCCAAATCATTTGCAACACGGCGGCCAGGTGATAGCCACCCTCGATCAGCTGCTGCTTTGCCAGCGCCGAGCTGGGCACAGGATAATTGTCCGGCACCGTCAAGCTCCAGACATTGTAGACCTCACCCTTGCGGCTGGTCTGCTCGGTGGCGGGGCCTGCCACCACGTCCGTGAAAGCAATCTTTGACGCCGCCAGCGAGGCATCGGCCCACTGATACGGCCAGGTGGCAGGGTCGCCGCTATTGGCGCTCACCACAGGCGCGCTGGCGATCACGGTGCTGGCGAACTGCTGCGGCGTACGCGTGCTCAGGCGGCGCATGGCGTAATCGACCACGGTTGTATCCCAGTACGAATGCAGGGGCTTGGTGGGCGACTTCGGATATGCGCTGGCAGGTTTGGCCGCGCCTTCTTCCACCGGCAGCGGCGCGGGGATCACGGCGTCCGACAGCGCCGTCATCTTCGCATCGTCGAGCAGCAAGTCATTGCCGCCCCGTGCATTGAAAACCGCGATGTCGTCGATCTGCGCCTGCGTGGCGGGCGCAAAGAACTGGCCATCCTTGCCGAGAAACGCATTGCCAACATGCAGTGGCTGGTGGATATCGCCCACCAGGTGCGTGATCAGGATCAGCGCTACACGCTGGCTGAAGCCGTGCGGATTGCTGGCCGCATCAGCCTTGCCTTGCAATACCAGGATTGCCTGCTTGAGCGTTTGCACGATATCGTCGTCGGCCGTGCCCACGCCATGGTCATGGTAGTGCGCGTTCTGGAATGGCACATTCGTGTAATGGTACTCGCCATGCTTCGGGTTCGCCGCCACATAGGTCAGCATTTCCGGCGATTGCGGACCGCAATACGTGCCCTTCACGCAATCGGGCCAGTTGGCGATCTTTTCCAGGCTTTCGCCGGGCAACAGCAACTTGGCTACCTGCGCCTGCGCCGCGCTACCCTTGAGCAATTGATCGGCGATGGCGCCCACGGCGCGGTGGCCGTCATTGCCCCACGCCAGTACATTGCCGGAAGCAAAAGCGGTGCCCAGCGCCAGCACGCAGAGTAATTTTTTCATGTTCACCATTACTCCTTGCCTTGCGGAGCGGCCTTGGCCGGTTTCGGATACTGCTTGTTGATGTCGATAGGCTGCGCATACGCCGAACTCCACGTCTGCTCATGCAGCGCGGCAATACGCTGTGCCATCTGCTCGTTGCGCAGCACTACTTCCAGGTTGCGCGACAAGTCGAAATAGCCGCCCGCCCAATTGCTCGTGCCGACCCAGGCCAGCTTGCCGTCGATGCTCATGGTCTTGCTGTGGATCACGCGCGCGAAGGGAATGAAACCGGTCGAAGCGGCAGGAATCGTCACGATGCGGATTTCCACGTTCGGCACCAGGGCCAGGCTTTTCAGGTAGGCGATGGCCGGCGCTTCCGTGTTCCAGGCCGATACCATCAGCTTGATTTTCACGCCACGCTGGGCGGCTGCGCGCACGGCGTTGTCGATCACGGCGTAGTACGGGCGCGTGCGGTTCGGGCCGTAGGACAAGGGCGCGTAATCGAGCAGCTGGATGCGCACTTCGCTTTTCGCTTCCGCCAGCAAGGCGGGCAAGCCCGTTTCCGAGTCGCCCACGCCAGCCGGGTTGTACGCATTCGGGCTGGCCAGCAAAAACGCGTTTTGCGCATAGTTGGCCGGCACCACCTTGCTGTTGAGCACCGTGGCGCGGCTGCCTTGCGACGTCAATGCCTGGGCTTGCCAATCCTGCTCGAAGATGGCTTGCACCTGGCTCACCATGGCGGGCTCGGTGATTCTCAAGCCCGTCTCATGGATGTGCTCGAACGAGCGCCAGTCGAAATTCTGGCTGCCGATGTACGCCACCTGACCATCGACGGCCAGGTATTTCGCGTGCACGATGCCGTTGCCCGTGATTTTATTGAAATCGATGAGGCGCAAGTCCAGATTCGGAATCGCCTTGATCCGGGCGATGGTCGCCGCCTCCGACAGGCCCACGCCCTTCTGGTCCAGCAGGAAGCGGATTTTCACGCCGCGCTGGCCCGCGGCCGTCAAACTGGCCAGCACTTTTTCAAAAGCCGTGCCCGGCTTGCTGACGGCATAGAACTGGGCGATGACGATTTCTTTCTTGGCCGAATCAAACAGCTCGCTCCACACGGCAACGGGCTCGCGCAGGTCGGGATTGGTCAAGCTCGTTTCCACGGGCGAAGTGTGCACCAGCTCAAAGCCGGGAATGGTGAAATCCGCGTGGGCCGTGCCCGCGAACAGGGTAGCGACGAGCAGGGAAACAGATAAACGACGCATGGTTATTCCTTGTAAATTATTTGACGCGCACGATGCGCCCTGCCGCCGTGGCACTGCCAGCGGGCTTGCCGGCGCGCGCACGGGCTATCAGGTAATTGCTGAAAGCGTCGATGTCGCGCACGCCCGTGTCCAGGCGGCGCGTGCCGGCCGCCAGCACGGTGAAGCGGTCGCCGCCGCCGGCCAGGAAACTGTTGGCGGCGACACGGTATTGTTGATTGTCCTCAAGGGGAAGGCCATTCAGCATGATGCTGCCCAGCAGCACGCGCTGGCCCTGCGGCTGCGTGCTGTCCCAGCGATAGCTGAAGCCTTCGGACACTTGCAGCAGATTGCCCTCGCCGGCCTCTTCGCCTGGCCATTGCTGTTCGAGCAAGGTACGGATTTGTGCGCCGGAAAGACTCACGACGATCAGGGTATTGCCGAACGGTACAACTGCCTGGTTCTGGCCCACGTTCGTCATCAGGTCGGCGCCCGCTTCCAGGTCCTTGCGGATGCCGCCATTGTTCATCAGGCCAATTTGCGCACCGGCAGCGCGCGCGCCGAACAGGGTGCTGTCGGCCACCAGATCGCCCAGCGGGGAAGCGCCGCCGCCCTTGGTGCTGCGGCCCACGTTCGGCACGGCGATGAGGGCCACGGGACGCGACAATTCCGCCGCGCTACGTTGCTTGACCGATTCCAGGTAAGCTGCCACGGCCGGGTCCGGCTCATACATGCCTGGCAGCATGACGACGTTTTGCGCGCTGGCATCGACGACGGCATTCTTGACGGGATCGACCTTGAGCTTGATGCGCGTCAACATGTGTCCGCCCATCTGTGCCTGCGTCACGAGGCGGCCATCGACACGGCACAGATAGCCCTGGTGGGAATGGCCGCTGATGACCAGCTTGATGGCCGGGTCGAGACGTTTCACTACATCGACCACTTCGCCCTTCAAATGGCTGCAATCGGGCTGGTCGACGGCTTCCTTCGTCTCGCCGCCCTGGTGCAGCAGCACGACGAACACGCCCACGCCCTGCGCGCGCAACTGCGGCAAGGTGGCGTTGATGGCGTCCGCTTCATCGCCGAACTGCAGGCCGGCAATGCCGGCGGCCGTCACCACGGACGGCGTATCTTTCAGCACGGCGCCGATCAAGCCCACCTTGACGCCATGCGCCTCTTCGATGCGGTAGGCGGGCAGCAGAGACTTGCCCGTTTGCGTGTCGATGACATTGGCCGCCATATAGGTGTAGCTGGCGCCCTTGAAGTCCGACGTGAACTTGCACGCCTTGTCCGCGCGCGACGACTCGCAACCGCCGCGCTGCTGGCGCAGCAATTCCGCCTTGCCCTGGTCAAATTCATGGTTGCCGACGGAACTGGCCTTCATGCCCAGCATATTCATGGCGACGATGCTCGGTTCATCGGCCCACAGCGCCGACATGGCGGGGCTGGCGCCGACCAGGTCGCCATTGCCGACAAAGATCAGTTGCGCATCTTCGCGGCGCCACGCCGTCAGGGCGCCAGACAAGGTATCGATGCCACCGGCCTGTACCGTCCTGCGCTCGGCATCGACGACGCTCGTGTAGGTAAATTTGCTGCGATCGAGGTTGCCGTGGAAGTCGTTCAAGGCGACCAGGTTCACTTCAATCGGACCGCTCGGCGCGGGCTGCGGCACGGAAGCGAAATGGCTGCAGGCAGACAGGGACAGAATCAGAGCCGCGCTGGCGACCGGAGTGCGTAAAAAGTGAGCCATGGAATGATATTTGTCAAAAAGAGGAAAGAGTAAACCATCTGGTCTATAAAAAAAACGGCTGGTGTCGCCACCAGCCGTCTTTAGCTTGCCAAACTACGAGGCAACTACGAAATTAGAATTCGTACTTGATCGTTGCTTGCAGTGCCCATTGCGATTCGCCTTTAGCTTGGCGCGTTTCCGTGCCTTCCGTCACCGGACGGGTGTTATAGATATAACGGCCCTGTGGGTCGATGCCAACAAAATCGACAAAGCTGCGTACCTGGCCACCTTGCGCTTGGAAGGCAACTTCGTTGATACGTCCCCATTTACGGTTGATCATATTACCAACGTTCAAGATATCAAAAGTAAAGATACCTTTATTACCTTTAAAGAAGCCCGGCACCTCCTGGCTGAAGCGCACATCAAAGCTGTTGGTCCATGGAGAGAAGCTATCGTTACGGTGAGTAACGCCGCCAGCGGCCTTGCGCAGATCGCCGTTTCCATTAACGACTTTCCAGAATGCTGCTTCATTGGCGGCCTGAGCAGCTGCAGTCGTACCGTAGAAAGCCACTTCGCCCGAACCTGGCGCTTTTGGAATGTACATCAAGTCATTGCCAGCCAAGCCGTCGCCGTTCAAGTCATTGTTGAAAGTCCAGCTATATGGCTTGCCGCTACGGCCTTCGTAGAACAGACCGAATCCGGTCTTGTATTCGCCGAAGAAACGCTTTTGCCAATTCACGTTGGCAGTAAAGCGGTCCTTAACCATGTAGTTCGAATTCGAGGCAACGTTTTCGTTCGGGTTGAACGAAGCACGGCCACCCCAGTTGGAGCTGGAGGTCGACGAGCTCAACGGCGACACTTCGGTAGCGTCTGTGTAGGTGTACGAGGTACCCCACGAGAGACCACTACGCATTGGACTGCGCA
Source organism: Janthinobacterium lyxosi (assembly GCF_051380665.1). Lineage (NCBI taxonomy): Bacteria > Pseudomonadati > Pseudomonadota > Betaproteobacteria > Burkholderiales > Oxalobacteraceae > Janthinobacterium > Janthinobacterium lyxosi. Next base: position 12,894 of record NZ_JBNYXM010000020.1, on the reverse strand, counting down.
GCGACAGTGTCAGGATATTACCTGCGCCTTTGTCGGTCTTGGTTGCCATCAGTACCTGGCCAAATGCGGCATTGTTACCAGCTTTGGTATCAGCACGGCAATCAGCTTTTCCTGTCAGGGCACCCTTGCTCACATCCCAGCACTTGTTCAGGTAAGCATTCGCTCCCCAGTACAATGCGCGGCCATCCGTACCAGTCTTGGTCGGCGCACCCAGATTCAGCTCCTGGTAGTAGATCGCATCCTTGGTTTGCGTGCGCATGTATTCCGCACCAAACACCAGGCCCATCCATGGCAATTCATGCTCCAGCGCCAGATTGCCCTTCCAGACAGAAGGTTGTGCCAAATCGTTGCTCAGCACATCAACTTTCATGGCAGGGACAGTTGCGCCAACGTTCCTAGGTTGGTTTAACGGATCGGTACTGAAGAAACCGTCGTTCGTAGGACATGCTTTACCGGTTGAGCTGCAGGTATAGTTCAGCGTGGCCACACCCGTATTCTGGTATGGATTACCCAGCCAAACGGCCATGGCAGCGCCCTGGAACAGGCCGAAACCACCGCGCACCTGCGTTGGGCGTGCCGCATTGAGCTTGTAGTTAAAGCCTAGACGTGGCTGGACCAGGTTTTCACCATCGATCGTATGCGTATTATCGATGCCAAATCCACCTGTTTGACGACCACCGACGACGGGGCCTACAGGCTGAGCTGCGATCGCATTGCGGATTGGTTTTTCACCGATACGCGTACCGTCGACGCGCAGACCGACCATTACAGTCAGTTGCTTGTTGACATTCCAGCTGTCTTGCACGAACAGGCCGATATTTTTCAGCGTGAAGCGGGCAATTGCATCATCGAGCGAACCGCCAGCGACCGGTGCCTGCAGCGTGTAGGAAGCAGGACGCCCTTTCTGGAAGTTTTCCAGGATTGCAGCTTGCTGTTGAGCAGCCGTTGCCTGTGTACAGTCCAAGGCGCCAAACGAGTAGCTGAGACCAGTCACGCAACCAAATGTATAGTTACCATTGACGTTTTGCAAGAAGGCGTTATAGACCTTGGTTGCGTTATAGTCAGTACCGAACTTGATTTCATGCTCACCCAACGACCACGTGGCACCGACATAGGCGTCCAGCGCCTTGTTATTCAAGACGTTTTTTTGACGACTCGATTCTGTACCGAAATTCAGGTAACGATCTGCAGTACTCAAACCGGAAGGCGAGCCAATTGGCGCGGCGCCAGTAAATTTCAGGCCAATAGATGGAAGATTGGCATTGTTCTGCGGCACACTATCATATTTGCGCGTCGAGAATTTTACTTCGGTCGAGAAAGTCGGCGTCCACTCGGAGGTCCATTGGGCCACCAGAGTTTCCAAGCTCTTGTTCTGGGCATACCAGTACGAGCTCAGCGACAAGCCATCTTTCGAGAAGCCAGGGAAGATTGGTTCCGACTGTTCGGTCTTCGAGTAGCGCAGCATCATCCGCTGGGTATCGGTCAAGTTCCAGTCCAACTTCAACAGCTTTTCGGTGGCTGTGAATTCGGTGCCACCAGGTACTACCGACGTACCGATTGGGATGCCGTAGGTATTCTGGCCAATCGCAATGGCGCTATCGATAGCCGCTTGTGGAATCGTCACGTTGGTCAGCGCGCTGCCAATCGGACCAAACGTCGGCGAACTGCGGCTGCTGCTGCTCTTTTCGTAGTTGGCAAACAAGAACAACTTATCTTCAATCAGCGGGCCGCCCAGGGTGATACCCTTGGTAGTGTCTTTCGATTTCGGTGGCGCATAATATTCGCCAGTCGTGTCGTTGTGGCGATCACCAGCCATCTTGTCATTGCGGAAGACATAATAGACACTACCCTTGACCTTGTTAGTACCGGACTTGGTCACCGCATTGATATTGGCGCCCGTGTAGCCTTTTTGTGTCACGTCATAGTTGGCGACGTTCACTTGCACTGACTGGATGGCTTCGATCGAAATCGGCTGTTTACCGGTAGCAGTACCGGAAGCCTCCAGGCCAAAGGTATCGTTCACGGCTACGCCGTCAATCGTCATCGAGTTGTAACGCGAGTTCTGGCCGGCAACGGAAATCTCGCCACGATCCTTGTCCGTTTGGGACAGGCGCGGATCAGCACGTGCATAGTCCTGCAGGCTACGCGAGATAGATGCCTGGGAAGCCAGTTCTGCCGAGCTGATATTGGTACCGGCGCCCATATTGTTGCGGTTGAAAATCTGTGCACGCACGCCAGAGCCAACCACGCTAACCACTTGCATCGGCGCGCCCAAGGTGGCATCGACGTTGGCTGTTTCAGCCAAGTCCACAAAAACGTTTTCACGTTTTTCCACTTCACCGTTCTTGGTGATGGTAATCGTGTAAGGACCGCCTGCGCGCAAGCCACGTGCAACATAACGGCCTTCGGCATCGGTGGTCACGTTACTGACGGAGCCAGATTCAACGTGGACGATATTGACCTGAACGCCAGCTGCTGGGCGACCATCATTGGACGAGATACGTCCGCTGATGGCCGAAGTAGTGTTCTGTGCGAACGATGGTGCCGCCGCCAGTGCAATAGACAGGCTGAACGCGATTTGCGTTAGCCGAAGTCGCTTGTGATTGATCATCTTTAACCCCAGAAAAGACTATTATTTTTTGAAAATCCTGGATTGCCCCACCGTCCGGCTGCGCCGCACAGCAACACAAACACAACATTTCCTCTTTACGATGCTGCAACTGTTACGCCGGCGGGACTGGCTGCGGTCCTGACAAGACCATCACAAAACGCCGCTCCACACATCACAACTATTCCTATCCAGACAATAACGGCGGAAAAACTGCAACCGATCCGTACAACCCAGGGCGCTAGCACCTGTGTCATTCACCCGACATGCTTACCCGGCTAACATGGCAAGCCGCGAGTGTAATTGTTAAATATTTCAAGACTGTGACACGGCGGCAAAATACAGAAGAATGTCGTCATTTAGCTGCGCGACTGTCTATTTCACTCTGCATCTCACCTTTATTTACTGCAAATACCCATCTTCATACGATATCGCCCAGATGAATTGTGACTTTTTAATATCACCTTCATCCCACTATGCATCATCAAAAAATGGATGACAAATACGATTTTTTTTACCTATTTATATATTTAAAATATAAATAGCATAGGGTAACTAGCTGGATTGATATCGTGCTGACAGCGTCCGGGCTTATGGCGCGTGATTATAAATGAGCAATATGTACTTGAAATTGATTCATCCAGGAAATTGGATAAAGTCGTGTATCTGCCGTTAATTGTGTCGCATGGCCGCCACAAAATTAACAAAAAAACACTGCGGGGATTTGAGAAGGTAAATGGAAAACGGCCGGAAGATCCGGCCGCCCTGAGAGTATCAGTTGTGAACGTCGCGCAACTTACGGTTTTCTGCTCTTGTCTGCCTTGTCAGCCGCGGCAATTTGCGCTTCAAAACGGGTGAAACGGGCATCGAGTGCTTTCAGCAAACGCTGCTTGTCCGCTTGCGCCAGGAAGGAATAGCGCAGGCTGTTATACGACAGCTTTTTGATTTCCGCATAATCGGTCTTGTACTGGCTGGCAAACAGCACGTATTCATTCGACAGGGTATTGCGCGACACGCCCGCGTCATCGGTGGAGATGACGAAGGGCACGCCATACTTGCGGTACAGGGTGATCGGATGGGCCTGGCCCTTGATGCCGAGAATGTAATCATTGCTGGTCAGGTTCACTTCCACGGGAATACTGCGTTCGCGCATCTTTTGCATGGTCGCCAGCGCATTGTGCTCGTAGGCAATATCCATGCCGTGGCCGATACGGTCGGCGCCTGCCACATCGACGGCTTCGGCGATATGGAAAGCCATGCCTTCCGGCGGCACCATTCCCAGCGCCAACTCACCGGCGTGCAGGGCGATCTTGACGTTCGGATATTTTGCCTTGAGGAACTTGAACATTTCCATGTGCAGACTGTAATCGCGCATGGATACATTCACGCTTTCCTGGCCCACGATGTTCACGCCCACCAGCAACGGATTCAGGCTGGCCGCCTTGAACGCGGCCACCATGGACGAGAACACTTGCGATGGCGACAGGAAACGCAACACATACGCCTGGTAGCGCATGGTGAAGTTCGCATCGTCGATGCCGGCGCTGCTGGCGTTCACGTTGTCATTATAGGCAGTGATGCTTTTCTGGAAGCTGGCATCCTGTTCCAGGCTATTGGTCCAATTGGCCAGCACGGCTTGCAACGCCGCCGGCGGCAAGCCTGGCGCCAGCACTTGCTGGTCGAACTGCGCGTTTTGCACGAATGGCGACAGCTCGAAAATCGTCTCGATGTAGCTGAGGTTTTCCGCGATGGCGCGCTGCTTCAGGGTTTTCAAGCCGTCGGCCGTATTGCTCGACGCCACCGGGCCGAAATAGCCAAAGGTATCGAAGAAGGTACGGTCCGGCGGCGTCTGGATGGCGCCGTGGTTATAGAAATCCTTGGTCGACCAGCGCTGCAGCAATTCCGCATACAGGCCCGCGTCGGCAAACACTTCCGTGGACGACAGGCAGCCACGCTGCGCCGCCGGCTTGGCGCGCTCGGCCGCTACGACGTCCTTGTTGCTTTCGATGCGATACGTCGTCTTGTTGACGCAATAGTTTTCCTTGTCGACCCAGTCAAGGAATTGCTCGGCATAAATGGCGCCCGAGTAATGGTGGTGCAAATCGCCGCCCTTGGGCATCATGGAAAAGAACAGGCTCAACTCTGCTGTCTTCGGCTGCGCGCCCGCAAGCAGGGTTGCAAAATGGCGCGCGGTGGCCGCTTCGTTGGAAGTCGGGGTGGCCAATGCCTTGGCGGCCTGCGCCGTTCCGGTCAGTGCCAGCGCGGCGCCAAGCGCCAGGCCAGTGAGTTTCTTGTGCATTCGCGTTCTCGCTGAGGATAATTCGTATTGAACAACGGGTAGGTCAGCCCTGCCCCCGCACATGCACGCATTGCCCGCCTGAATAGGTGGCGGCAACGGCCCGGTCGTCGCCCAGCAGCGCAAAGGCAAACAGCAATTCCTCCAGGCTTTGACAGCCGGCCGTGCGGCGCGCCAGCAGCGGCGTCGATTGCTTGTCGAGCACGATAAAGTCCGCTTCCGTGCCAGCCGTGAAATTGCCCAAGGTGCCTTCCAGTTGCATGGCCCGTGCGGCACCCAGAGTCGCCAGGTAAAACATGCGCAAAGCGGGCAGATAGCTGCCTTTCAAGCGTGCTACTTTATAGGCTTCGTTCATGGTTTGCAACATTGAGAACGAGGTGCCACCGCCCACGTCGGTGGCCAGCGACAGCAGCACGCGCGCCGCATCGGCCCGCTCGAAATCGAACAGGCCGCTGCCCAGGAACAGGTTTGAAGTAGGACAAATGGCGGCCGCCGAGGACGTTTCCGCCATGCGCGCGCGGTCGCCCTCGTCGAGCCAGACGCAGTGGCCAAACATGGCGCGCGGGCGCAACATGCCGTACTGGTTATACACATCGAGGTAGCTGCGCGCCTGCGGATGCAGTTCGCGTACCCAGCGGCACTCATCCTCGTTTTCCGACACATGCGTCTGCAAATACGTATCCGGATAGGCGCGCGCCAGTTCGCCCGCCAGGTGCATCTGCTCGTTCGTGGACGTCGGCACGAAACGGGGCGTGATCGCATACAGTGAGCGGCCGTGCTTGTGCCAGCGCCGGATCAGCTCTTCGCTTTCGCGCGCGCCCGACTCGGCCGTGTCGCGCAGGAACTCGGGACAGTTGCGGTCCATCATGACCTTGCCCGCCACCATGCGCAAGCCGCGCGCCTCGCTGGCGCCAAAGAAGGCATCGACCGATTGCGGATGCACGCTGCCATACACCATGGCCGTGGTGGTGCCGCAGCGCAGCAGTTCATCGAGGAAAAACTCGGCGACATTGCGCGCATGCTCGGGATTCTCAAATGCCCGCTCGGTGGGGAAGGTGTACGTTTCCAGCCATGGCAGCAAACCGGGCGCGGGCGAGGCGATCATTTCCGTCTGCGGAAAATGCAGATGGGTATCGATGAAACCCGGCACGATCAGCTTGCCGCGATAATCGACGATCTGCGTGCCAGGCGGCAAAGTCGCTTGCAGTTGCGCGTAATCGCCAGCCGCCACGACCTTGCCCTCGGCCACGATCAGCAAGCCATCGGCATGCCAGGCGTGCGCCTCCTCGGTGAAAGCTGGATCGGCGTGGAAGTGCAGCAAGCTGGCACGGTAAGCTTGCAATGTGGCGGGAACAATCGGCATGACTTCTTTCTATAACGGGTGAATGGCGGCGCGTGGTTGGCGGCGCGGCGGTGCGCTGGCAGAGGCCAGCCGCAGCGGTGCGGCCAGGGCGGCAGCGGCCGCTTCCTCCCACACCATGAGTAATTGACAGGCAACGGAGGCGGCGATCACTGCCGGCGCCTTGTTGCGAATGCCTGGCATGCCGATGGGGCAGACCATGGCGGCAATGCGCTCGTCCGGCACGCCGCGCGCCTGCAGGCGGTGCTCGAATTGCTTGCGCTTCGTGTGCGAACCGATCAAGCCGAACCAGCCCGCGTCCATGCGCGCCATGATGGCTTGCGTCAAGCGTTGATCCAGCGCATGACTGTGCGTCATGACGAGAAAACTGCCGCCCGGCGGCGCCATCGCGACGAATTCCTCGGGCGTGTCGGTGGCGGCGATGCGCACGTTATCTGGCAGTTGCGCTGGAAACATGTCTTCGCGTTCATCGACCCAGGTGACATTGCAGGGCAAGTGGGCCAGAGCACGCACGATGGCGGCACCCACGTGACCGGCGCCAAACAAGGTCAGGTGCGCGCGCGGCGCCAGGCAGGGGTCGACCAGCCAACGCCGCCCTTCACTCCCCTGCGCGACATGGGTACTGCGTTCGCGTGAAAACGTGTCGGGCGCCTGGCCTGGCGTGCCGGCGATCAATTTACCGGCGGCATCGAACAGGGCCGACGCAGCATCGCCATCGAGTGCCATCAGACGCCAACTATCCTGCTGGCGGCGCTCGCGCAAGGCGGCCAGCAACTCTTTCAGGCTGGCATCGACATACTCGAACGCCAGGTGGACGACACCGCCGCAACATTGTCCCAGGCTGGGGCCCAACGCAAAACGCTCGAGCCGCGCATGCGTGTCGCCCGTGGCCAGCATGGTCTTGGCAATTTCCACGGCGCGCAATTCCAGGTGGCCGCCACCGATGGTGTCGACCTGGCCATCGAGGGTGACACGCATCTTCGCCCCCGCCTCGCGCGGCCCGGAACCTTCCACCAGGGCCACCGTCACCAGCACGGATGCCTGCATGTCATTCTCCATCGCTGTCAGCCAGTCGCTCATCATCGTCTCTTAAGCGGCCACGCCGGCCGCTTGCACGGCCATGACCGCCTTGAGGATTTCCTCGCTGGTGGCGGGGGCATTCAGCGGTGGCTGCACGGCATGATGGCCGACGCTGGAAATGGCGTCACGAATGGCAAAGAACACGGAAAATGGCAACAGCAGCGGTGGTTCACCCACGGCTTTGGAACGGTGGATGCTGTCTTCCACATTGCGGTTCTGGAACAGCTTGACGCGAAAATCTTCCGGGCAATCGGAAATGCCGGGAATTTTGTACGTCGATGGCGCGTGCGTCATCAACTTGCCCGCCGCATTCCACCACAGCTGCTCCGTCGTCAGCCAGCCCATGCCCTGGATAAATGCGCCTTCCACTTGACCCAGATCAATCGCGGGATTGAGCGACTGACCCGCATCATACAAGGCGTCGGCACGCAGCAGTTTCCACTCGCCCGTCAAGGTATCGACCACCACTTCGGCCACGGCCGCACCATACGCATAGTAGGAAAACGGATGGCCCGTCATCGTCTTTGCATCCCACGACAGGCCGGGCGTGGCATAAAAACCGTCCGACCACAGTTGTACGCGGGCCAGGTAAGCCTTTTGCACCAGCTCGGCAAATGCCACGACGTGACCGTTGACGTGGATGTGGTTATCAAAGAAGCCCACCGTGCCCGTTTCGCCGCCATACAGTTTGACCGCGTAATCGGCCAGGCGTTCACGGATCTGGCGCGCTGCATCCTGCGCCGCCTTGCCATTCAGGTCGGCGCCGGTGGATGCCGCCGTGGCCGACGTGTTCGCCACCTTGCTGGTATCGGTAGCCGTGGCCCGCACTCTGTCCAGGTCCAGTCCCAGCTCGTGCGCCACCACTTGCATGACCTTGGTATTGATGCCCTGCCCCATTTCCGTGCCGCCATGGTTGACCAGCACGGAGCCGTCCACGTACACGTGGACCAGGGCACCGGCCTGATTCAGATGCGTGACGTTGAAGGCGATGCCGAATTTCAGCGGCGTGAATGCCAGGCCCTTTTTCAAAATGGGGCTGGCCTCGTTAAAGGCGTCGATGGCGCGGCGGCGTGCGCGGTAATCGCTGCTGTCTTCCAGTTCGGCAACGAGTTCATGGATCACGTTGTCGACGATCTTCTGGCCATACGGCGTGACATTGCGCCCTTCCCCATCATTGCGGCCATAGAAATTGAGCAGGCGGATATCGAGCGCATCGCGTTGTAAGTGGCGGCCGATTTCATCGATCACGTACTCGATGGCAATGGCGCCCTGTGGCCCGCCAAAGCCGCGGAATGCCGTATTCGACTGGGTATTCGTCTTGCCGCAGGCGGCACGGATGTCCACGTCGGACAAATAATAGGTGTTGTCGAAGTGGCAGACGGCGCGCGTGGCGACGGGGCCGGACAGATCGGCCGAGTAGCCCGCACGTGTGGTCATGTCGACCTTGGCGGCAAGGATCCGCCCGTCGTCGTCGTAGCCTACTTCGTATTCATAGTAAAAACAGTGGCGCTTGCCCGTCACCAGCATATCGTCGTCGCGGTCGGCGCGCAATTTGACGGGACGCTTCAGTTTTGCCGCCGCAATCGATGCCGCAGCCGCCCACAGAGCCGACTGCGATTCCTTGCCGCCAAAACCGCCACCCATGCGCCGGCATTCGACGGTGATGTTATGCGAATGCACTCCCAGCGCATGGGCTACCACGTGCTGCATCTCGCTCGGGTGCTGGGTCGAACACAGCACCAGCATGCCTTGCGCTTCCTTCGGGATGGCGTAGGAAATCTGTCCTTCCAGGTAAAACTGTTCCTGGCCGCCCACATACAGCTGGCCCTTGACCACATGCGGCGCCTTCTCGAAGGCAGCCTGGTAATTACCACGCGTCAATTGCATCGGCGGCAGCACATACGATTGCGCGGCCTTGGCCGCCTGCGGCGTCATGATCGCGGGCAATTCCTCGTACGACACCTGCGCCAGGCGCGCAGCGCGGCGCGCATGGTCATGCGTATCGGCCACCACGATGAAAATGGGCTGGCCCACGTATTGCACCAGTTCGGCAGCCAGGATAGGGTCGTCATGGATGATGGGGCCGCAATCATTGGTACCAGGAATGTCCTGCGCCGTGTAGACGGCGACAACACCGGCGGCGGCGCGCACGGCCGACAAATCCATGGCCGTGATGCGTGCATGGGGCTTTTGCGACAGGCCCAACGCCGCGTGCAAGGTACCCTGCAATTCGGCGATATCGTCCGTGTACGTGGCTTGCCCCAGCACATGCAATTGCGCCGATTCATGGGGGCTGGGCTTGCCCACGGCGGCCCAGGCGGCCGCTTGCAATTCGGGCGTGACAGGATGGTTCATGCTGCTCCTTTCAGGCGCGGCAAGCGTAGGCGTTGACGGCAGTGCGCAGCAAAGGCGCACCGGGGCGTGTTTCCAGCCAGAAGCGGCGCAACAGGTTTTGCGCCGTCGTCATGCGGTAGGCATTCGAGGCGCGCATGTCCGACAACGGCGCGTAATCGTCGGCCAGCAAGCGCATGGCGATGACGAGGTTGTCTTCCGTCCACGCCTGCCCCAGCAAAAATGCTTCCGTTTGCGCGGCGCGTTGCGGCGTGGCCGCCATGCCGCCAAAGGCGATGCGCGCATCAATGATGTGCTCGCCATCGAGCTGGAAGGCAAACGCGGCGCACACGGCCGAAATATCCTGGTCGAAGCGCTTCGCCAGTTTATACGTGCGGAAATGCACATTGGCACGCGGCAAGGGCACGCGCACGGCTTCGACGAATTCTCCTGGTTGCAGATCTTTCTTTTGGTAAGCCAGATAGAAGTTTTCCAGCGGCATGCTGCGCTGGCCGGCGGCACCGCGCAGCACGATCTCGCTGCCCAGCGCAATCAGCCACGGCATCGAGTCGCCGATGGGAGAACCATTCGCCACATTGCCGCCCAGGGTGCCGGCGTTGCGAATCGGCAAGGAAGCAAAGCGCTGCCACAGTTCCGACAATTCTTGCGGATAGTGCCCACACAGCGCCGCATAGGCATCGTTGAGGCTGGCGCCGGCGCCGATGTGCAGCTTGCCATCGTCCACAGCGATGGTTTTCAGGGCAGCCACGTTGCCGAGATAAATGATGTCTCCCAAGTCGCGCAGTTGCTTGGTGACCCACAGGCCCACATCGGTGGAACCGGCCAGCAGGCACGCCTGCGGCTTTTCCGCGCGCAGTGCCACCAGTTCATCGATGCTGCGCGGCGCGTGGAAAGACTGGCCGCCGTGTTCATAGGTGCTCACGCTGTCGCGCTGCAGCGCCTGCAATTGCTGCGCCAGGGCATCGCGGTCAAATGTCACATGCGGCAGTTCGCCCATGCGTCTGGCTGCATCGATGATGGGCCGGTAGCCCGTGCAGCGGCACAGATTGCCCGACAGGGTATCGTCGATTTCGCAGCGCGTGGGCGTCTCGCCGTTTTTCGCCAGATACATGCCCCACAGCGACATGACAAAGCCGGGTGTGCAAAAGCCGCACTGGGAACCGTGGCATTCGACCATCGCCTGCTGCACCGGATGCAGGGCGCCATCGGGCTGCTGCAAGTCTTCCACGGAAAACAGGGCCTTGCCATCGAGGGTGGGCGTAAGCTGGATGCAGGCGTTGACGGCCTTCATCTCGACCTGGCCATCGACCAGGCTGCCGATGACCACCGTGCAGGCGCCGCAATCGCCTTCCGCGCAGCCTTCCTTGGTGCCCGTGCAATGCAAGTCCTCGCGCAGGTGCTGCAACACAGTCTGCGTAGGGGCGGCGTTGCGTACTTCCTGTACGGCACCACGATAGTAAAAGCGGATCGGTTCTGACATGCTGGCCTCGGTATAGTCCCAGTATAGGAGATTAACACCGGCATATGGGACAACTATATGCAAAGACTGATTTTACTTATCATCCAATATCAATACCCATCAAATAGCGCAAGGATGCGTCGCATGCCAATGTTCGGCGATATCGATGCGGCGCGTGATCCACACCTGCTCATGGCGCTGTACATAGTCAAGGAAGCGCGCCAATGCCGCGGCCCGTCCCGGACGCCCCACCAGGCGGCAATGCAAGCCCACCGACAGCATCTTTGGCTGATTCAAGCCGTTCGGATCGCCTTCCGCGTACAGCACATCGAAGGCATCCTTCAGATAATCAAAGAATTGCGTGCCTGAATTAAAGCCCTGCATGGCGGCAAAACGCATGTCGTTCGTGTCCAGGGTATAGGGCACGATCAACTGCGGCTGCACGGCGGGCAGGCCGGCGGCATCCGTGTATGCCACCTTGTCCCAGAATGGCAAGTCGTCACCGTAATAATCGGCGTCGTAGCGAAAACCGCCATGCTCGACCACCAGTTTGCGCGTATTGGGCGAATCGCGCCCCGTGTACCAGCCTTGTGGGGCGGAACCTGTCAATTCACGGATTATCTGCACGGCTACACGCATGTGTTCGCGCTCCGTCGCTTCATCCATGTTTTGGTAGGAAATCCAGCGCAAGCCGTGACAGGCGATTTCGTGCCCAAGTTGCTGGAAGGCGGCCACCGCCTCCGGATTGCGTTTCAAGGCCATCGATACGCCAAACACTGTCAGCGGCAGGCGCCGCTCCTCGAACATGCGCAGCAAGCGCCACAGACCGGCGCGCGAGCCGTATTCATAAATCGACTCCATGCTGAGGTGGCGCGCAGGAAAAGCGGCCGCACCGATCATTTCCGATAAAAACGTTTCCGAAGCGGGATCGCCATGCAGCACGCTGTTTTCCGCCCCTTCCTCGTAATTGAGGACGAATTGCAGTGCGATGCGGGCCTTGCCCGGCCATTGCGGGTGGGGTGGCGTGCGGCCATAGCCGATCAAGTCGCGTGGATAATGTTCGTAATTGTTCATGCGGAGGCGCGCCTATAGGAGGACAATGTTGGCTATATGCCCAATCATATAGCCCGGCGCAGTCGCCGGTATATGATTTGCACGATAAGCACAGTCATTCACCCTATATACAGGACAGCAAATGGGAAAACTCAGCACGCATGTACTCGATATCGCCCACGGCAGGCCGGGAGCCGGCGTCAAGGTGGCCCTGTTTTCCGTCGCGCCGGAAGGCAAAGTGTTATTGAAGATGGATATGACCAATAGCGACGGCCGCTGCAGCACGCCCTTGCTGGAAGGCGAGAGCATGAAGGCGGGCCAATATGAGCTGGTGTTCAACGCAGGCGACTATTTCGCCGCCCAAGGCCTCGACTTGCCTACACCACGCTTTATCGACCTGGTTACCCTGGCCATCGGCATTGCGCATACGGATGAAAACTACCATGTGCCGCTGGTGGTGTCACCGTGGTCGTATTCGACTTATCGGGGAAGTTAAGCGACGTTCGGCGACAAAGGCAGCGTGCAACGCTGCTTTTTTTTACACTTGCATGCCTAGTCAGACAAAGCGCCAGACGAAAAAAAACCCCACCATTGCTGGCGGGGTTTCTCTCTACTGCGAATAACAAGCCTGACGATAACCTACTTTCACACTGGTTGCAGCACTATCATCGGCGCAAAGTTGTTTC